>NZ_JAZEUN010000025.1:0-63100 GCF_037029175.1 Galbibacter sp. PAP.153
GCAGCTTTTACATGGTATAAAGTTACAATCCCGGATGTTAAAGCCGGTATCCGTTCCGAATACTTTTTTTATTCAAAAGGTATAATTATAAGCCGTTTTTTAACATTTTAAGGTGTTGTATGTCCAGATGAAGGCGCAGAGCAGTCTTTTTAAGGACCGAGGGGGCGGTTTTTAAATAAACCCCATTTCTTTTGCCTTGCGTACCAGTTCACGATCATTTCTGCCTTTCACGTTGAAGTATGTCCGCAACTTGGACTTACGGTTCAATAAAGTGAAATTGTTTGGGGGAGCTTGTTTTTATAGGGGTAAAATTAATATAGAATTTTCAATAATCGTTTACATAAAACGATACTATTGTTATCAAAAACGATCTTTTTAGTGTAAAAAGTAGCAATCAAAGCTCTTTTTAAACATTCTATGTCGACTTACTGCCCTTTTAGAGCCTTTTTATGATACATATCGGCAAACTGTATTTCCAGGTATGTTTGGATATCTTCCCTGCTTTTTCCGTTTTCGAGCATGGTGAATACTTTGGAGATGTGCTTGTCCTTAAATTCCTTAAATGGCGGGTCGGCATTTAAAATATTATCAAAATGGATGGTATGCAGTTGTTCCATCATATAGGTATGGGCCACATATCGTTTTTCCCTCACTTTCAGTTCTGTTATATCCTTTGCGTTTTTGGTTTTGGCACTGTTTACCTTTGCCTGCAGGGCAAAATATTCTTTTTCTACCACATAGTTCATTTCCACTGCTTCTTCATAGAGTTTTTTAAGCCCTTTAAATGCCAGTTCGTTATAGGTGTCCAGAAAGTCTTTATGATCGTATAAATACTTCAAGTAATCCATGGCAGCTTCCTTGTATCTCTTGTCGCTATCGTCTTCTGTTTGATAAATAATCCCTTCTAAAAATTTCAAATTGGACTTTATACCTTTGATATTTAAAATGGCCCTGAATTTTTCTTCTTTTGAAACTGCCGACACCTGCGGGCTTATGCTATCGTGTGCCCCTTCAAAATAATATTCGCGATAGGTAAAATTAAATATTTTATCCTTTTTCTTCTTTTTGAATTTCGGGGGCAAATTAAAGGAATAGTTGTAACCCAAAGTGGCCGTAAACTCACTTAAACCTCCTGTGCTTTTCTGATAATTGTTATCCCTGAAAAGCTGTATCAAACTCAAATTGATGTTATGCCGCTCCAACAGCCTGTACCCGGCATTGGCCCGTATGTTGACCATTGATGTTTTCCCGGACGTGTTGTCCGTTGTATTGTATGAAGAAGACAGGCCCGTGTTCAATGTGTTCTTCAAAAAGCTTTTATTTACGCTCAATGTGGGGCCAAAGGTCGTGGCATCTTCCCTTCCTATCGTGTTCAACGTGGCGTTCAGGGCCCCGGTAACGTTCAGTTGTTGTTTTGGGAAACCCATGGTGTAGGCCGTATTGAAATTATGAAAAATAGAAGCGTCGCCTATCCTGACCACTCCGTTCTGTTCATTGGCCACATCGTTTACATTGTAGTTGAAGTTGATGCTTTGCTGCAGGTTCTCTTTTCGGGATATTACATAGTTTATCCCCAGCATGGCCGTTTGCGAGAGCTGTTTGTAATCAAGGGTATCCAGGTTGTTATCCAACAAACTATCGTCGTTGATATTGTCAAACTGGTTCACCTTTACATTGGTAAAGGTCCTGAAGTTGGAGTACGATCCGGTAATGCTCAATCGCTCGTTCACATTGGCCGTTGCGTTCACCGACCCCACCATTCGGCTGGTGGCATTGTCTTTTTTGTTGTTTAAATCGTCCCTTTGGTACCCAACGTTAAACGTAAGGTTCAAAAGGTTGTCCAAGAGCGCCGTTGCCCCGTTGAGGGTGATATTTTCAAAATCGTTGTTGAAATAATAAGACCCTAAAGTTTCGTACCCGGGGTCGATACGCTCGTAGGCGACCCCTACGGAGGATTGGTCGAACGTATAGTTCATACCGGCCCGTAATGCCGTATGATATTCGGTAGACGTTTTACCGTTGAACAACAAACCTGCAAGGCCGCCTTTGCCACCGCTCCCATCCTGAGCCCGTAAATCCTGTGTAAGGGCACTTGAGGCATATTCGGCGAACACGTCAAGATTATTGCTGATCTTATAGGTCCCTTCCACGCTCAACACTAAATTTTCCTTTGGCAGCACTTTTTTCTGTTCCGGGACCGAATCGATGGAATTAATGGCGTCCTTGGCGTAAAAACCAATAACACCTACCGAATATTTCTCGGTTTCGTACTCGGTTTTTAGCCCGTACCCCATTCGCTTGTACGCAGGTACCGTTCGCGGATCCTCATTGTCCGGGGTGGCTTTTAGGAGCCGTCCCGCCATGGCGCTTACCTTAAAATTCCCCTCGGGTGTAAGGTCTACGCCACCTCCGGTAAACTGGTGCCCGTTTAGGGTATAGGGCGAAAAGGCCATGTTTACATCGCCAATATGGGCCGTGATCCATTTGTATTTGGGGTGCAGGCTGAGCCTGTTGAAATTAAAGGGTACCTGATAATCCAGCTTTTTTCCCTGATTGGTAAAACTATAGCTTATCGGGATGGTAAAACTATATAACTGCACATTTAAGCTGCCCTGTAAAAAGTAGGTGAACGGTTCCCGGGCATTGTTTTGGTTGGAGTTGTAGTACACGCTGTTGGCGGATATGTTGCCGGTTACTTTTAGTGGTTTTTCCTGGCCAAATTGTTCCAGATCGACACTTTGGCCCATAGAAATACCAGCCATAAAAAAAAGCAGTATGCAGAGTAGTTGTTGCTTCAAGATAATCTTTACATTATGGTATTATTATTTATTCTGTTTAGGGTTGGTTTATCTTTACAGCTTTTATATTGGTTTATTGATGTTTTATCATATTTTCCTTTTTTCTTCTTATTTGGCACGAGCAAGACGATCGCGCTAGCGGGGGCGGCTCATCTTTTAAACTGTTTTAATTCAATTCCATTTTTCGTTACGTTTTTTGCTCTGCCCCACACTATGCAATCCTGCGGTATTTCACAATTAACCATAATATTCAAATTTTGTAATATTTTCCAACAGCCCTTTTTCTCCTGCGTAATCAATAGCACTGCTATACACATAATCTTCAGCTTTAAAAACAAGACCAGCTTCTACCGGGTTGTTATGTACATAAACGATCTTCTCATTTATAACCTTATTGCTCCACAGTTCAATGGGTTTATTGTCGTGCCTCCAAAACTGGTAATGTTTTACGTTTGAACTTCCATGAGCTGCTTTTTTAAAATTATTCAGTAAGAATTCCCTTCTGCTTTCCCTTGGGTTTTCTTGTATGGCCCGTACCAAAGCCTTGCTCGTAAAACGTTTGAAATCCCCAAGCAACAATTCAGGCTTTTCCCCCTTCCCGTCCCTAAAAACTAAATGTACATGATTGGTCATAATGCACCAGGCTATTATCTCCATGCCTTTTTGTGTTTGGCAAAATTTTAAACTATCAAGCACTATGTCCTTATAATTGTTCCTTGTGAAAACATCCAACCAATAAACTACTGCAAAACTCACAAAATAAAGCCCTTCAGGATTATGGAATTTGTAATTACGGCTCATATTCAATGTTTCTTACTTTAAAATTTTGTTTCCGTTTCATCTTCCCTTCCACACGATGCAATCGTGCGGTAGTGGGGGTATTATTTCATTTTTACCTTTTTATTAGTACTTATCATAATTGTTTATTGATGACGCCTTTTCAACAATTCCAGCCCTAACAGTTAAATTTTATATACTGTCTCTTTGCAACTCATTATGCTTTTTGGTTATTGCATATAAAAAATCTGCTCTTTTCCTATCAAGCATTGTAGTGATTTCATATTTAGGATAAAAATTAGTCATGGCATCTGTTCTTAGAGCAGGTACTCCATAAAAAAGATTATTCTTATCTTCCAGTTCAACTCTCCATTTTGCAGTCGGAACATTTCTCCTGTAACAAGTCCCAACATAACTAGCAATACAATCCCATAACTCTTGTTCATTTTTAAGATTACTCACCGTTTGTATTTTTTCAATAATATAGTTTCCAAGAATATTAAGTGACTGTAATGAATAATCTAATTGAGAAAAAATACTGGGTGGTATTAATTCTTCCAAACGCTCTATTTTATCTGGGATACAAGTTATCCACCATTCAAAATCATTTTCCAATTCCTTTTTATTTTTCATATTATTAGTTAATTAACTTAATTGAGATTTGTGCTTCCTCTAACAATTCTTTTAACGGTTTACTTGGCTCACATCCTTTAAAAATCCATTCTATTTGCCAAAAATCATTATCAATTAAATATTTATCTGCATTTAATTCTCCTTTTATAACTTGGGTGGCATAAACTTTACCTGTCTCATACGATTTAACTTCAACTCCCTTTTTTAAATTAACATCTGCAATGTCCATTCTTCTACTATAACTTCCAGCTTGAACCGTTACTTCTCTTTTTCACCATCCAATAGAGGCCATTACTTCATCCGCCACTTCGTGTGCTTTCGTTGCTTTGGCCATATTTGCATTATACAAGTTGTTCCAATTCTGATAATCTTTAGCTTCAGCACCTCTTTCTATTTTATACTGAGCCCACCTATCCGCTTTATGTTCTATGGTATTTGGAATATATTTATAAGGAGATTCATTTTGAAGATTAGCAAAAACTTCATCAAGCTGTTTTTCAGTAGCATTTGTGACATCAATTATTTTATTTCCGCCCTTTTTAGCCAGAATCAAACTCTTAATATACTCATCATTTTGTTGTTTTTGTATTTCAGTCAGGGCCTCTTCTGTTACATTTTTCTGCCGTACATAACTGCTTGTTAATTGTAGTTCGTCTTCGGCTATCTCTCCTTTTATATTCTTTGCTGCGTAGCTAAGGTTACCGGCATCATCCAATTTGGCTACTACCCCAAAAACATCCCCGCCTGCTTTGAAATATAAAGCACCTGCCCCTGTTATGGCACTGGCAAAGGAATATGCCATAACATTTTCGGTATTGTTCCTGTACCCTGCATATAACATCCCTGTTGGGTCGGCAAAATTGTCAACAATCGGAATCAAGCCTGCTACATCAATTATACCATAAACTATAGGGTCTATCACAGAGAAGTTATCTATATTATAGAAATGTTCCCTGGACAGTGTTCCATTATTAAAGACAATACTAAATTTAACACCATAGGCCCAGCTTTTTGAGGATTTCTCTATAAATTGGTTTACCAAGTCCGCATCGGTCATATAAGGTTCCCTAAACAAACCTACATTTTCAGAGGCTACCGCTTTTTCCTGAACCCAGATGTTGCTATTAACATCTAAACCAGCCTGATTTTCTGCAATTATTCCATCTTCGACTACCTGCTTTATCCTATTTTGGGTCTCAATAATATTTTCTGTATCTAATTCTCTGGTACCGGTTCCCGCTATTGAGAATATTAAATCTGTTTCTAAATTATTCTTATCAATGGCATATTGAGAACGAAAATATTGGATGTTATTAATATAATTTAATCCTTTTACATCAGTATTTGATCTATATTCTAAGGATACCAATTCTCCTGTTACCGATTCAAAATAACGAACCAAATACACCGGTTTCTCGATTTCTTTAAACGCCCCAAGCACATAATTGAACAAATCGGTTGCTTCTTTAAAGCTCTGCGAGGCTATTAAAGATGAAGAACTTTGTACAAACCCCGGTTGGACACAACTAAGAGTTGTCAGACTTGCCGTAGGTGATACATCTAAAAAAGGAACGGTTATAAGTACTGTACGACCGCTTCCTTTTAAATCACTTCCTTCCAGTACTTGTTTCGCAAATTCCTCCCGAGCTTGCAAATTCATTTTTGCGGCCACAGGTTGGAACACCACATAAAAGTCAACTCCTGTTTTTTGTTTTAACAGGTACAGTTTATCTTCTATAACTTCTGCTTTCCCGCTTAAATCTCCTTCTGAAACATTTACCAGGTGATAAAAACTGCCTTTACTCCGTGGAGTTTCAATATCAGTTATGGCATTACGCTTCCCATGTGCAGTATTTAATTTTTTGATTGCCTCTTTTACCCCATATTCATCTACTGTACTGTGTTCCGGAAGATAATCACATATAGTTGATTCAAATGGTTTTTTTATTGAGGTCTCATTAACAATTGCCTCGCCATTTGGCAGTTCCCCATACACTAATTTGTAGAAATTGGTACTGTATTTAAGCAGCTTGTTTATAGAATTATCGGCATGATATGTTTTATTATCTATTTTTAAAATTTCAGTTAGCGCTTCCTTATCAATTGGATTTTTGCCTTTATTGGTGTAGGAAAACAACGACGATACCTTCCACTTAACATCTGCTTTGTTCTTCAATAACGACAACGACTCTACCAATAAAATTTTATAGCCCTTTTCGCTGGATAGTTTATTCTCATAATTGGTTAATAGTGAGTTATCGTGTTGAAACCGGTTTTCTATTTGTTGTTTAATAACCTGAGCATCATACCCTTCTGCAGAAGCTGTGGGTGTACTATCCAAGAATTTTTGATAATAATCTTTTAAATCTTCTTCGGTGTATTTCCCGCTTGCTAGTGTAATGGGCACTACTATGGGGTTTCCGTCTTCAAGTGCTACATACAGCTCAAGTAAATTTTTTGCGTTAATGGTTGTTAAATAGTCATTAATGGTTTTGGCCTGGATTTCATCTATAGCAAGTAATCCCGATTTTATCCGTAAACGTTCGTAATTAACATCGATATCGTTAATCAACGCTTTTAGGTCGGACAGGTTTCCGTCCTTCAAGATAATGTACCATGGCTTTTTTGTTCCTTCTATCGAATTTTCTATGGAAGCGTTTCGCGCTGTCAAATAATTGTATTGTGCCTCAATATTTGCAGGAATATCTTTAGCACATAACAATGTACTATATAGAAAAACCAGTATGTATAATAATTTCTTAACCATTGTAACCTGTTATTTTCGAGGTTACTTTTATAATTTCTTCCTTTATGAATAACCTCGTCTCCATTTTTAAAATTTATTTGCTATTAATCTATTTTGTGCATTTGTTAGAGTTCTATTCACATGGCTGCACTTTTACCTTTGGGTAGTTTTTGTGATTAATCAGTTTATATTGTTGTGCGTATCCTCATAAATATGTAGTGTCTTGCCAGTATCTAACAAGTATAGTTTTCCATCATGATAAACAGGAGTTTCAAACTGTTCATCATTTTCTAATGGGGCATCTTGTACAAAATCAATTTCGGAGGTTGCAATATTTAAAGCTCCAAATTTTGCGTTTTCGCCTCGACCACTTACAAACCATAACTTATTATTGAATATGGCATTTCGGTACACATTGGGGGCTATTCCTTTTGCGTAATATTCTGACATGTCTTTTTCAAAGACAATTACTCCAGTTAAAGGATTAAAAATCTGGTATTGAGACTCTCCATAACCATAACATAAGTTGTTCTCAGGATTAATTAAAGAAGTAATATTATTTTCATGATATGGAATCTGATAACTTTGCTCCCATTTGACCTCGCCAGTTTTAATATTTAGCCCAATTACTTTTTTATATCTATTTACTTCCTTCGTTGCTTTAAAAAACAATACATCTTCTATTACTTGTGGAGGTCCGAATATGGTAAAATCTTCAGGTAGTTTATAATGCCATAGGGGGGCGTTTATGCTGTCGATAGAAAAAACTTCAATCTTATTTTTTTTTGTATAAGATATGCCACTTGTAGAGATCAACATATCATCGTAAAATATAGATATTCCCTTATTAAAGTCAAAAGAAAACTTGTTTTTAAAATCAACTACCTTATGCAAGGTATTACTGGTTTTTTCAACAAGTAAAAACTCTTTTGAGTTTTTTAAAGAGCCTATTATTTGATTAGAGTTTTCAAAATACTTATCAAAGCTATTTGTATTTATGTTGAAGACCTCTAATTCCTCATCTTTATATCTATATATGAAATAGGTAGATTTAAAAAGCTGAAATTCATTTTTAACAAAAATAATATTAGAAGCTAAAATCTCATTCTCGCCTCTTATAAATACAACCTTATTATTTGTAAATATGCTTTCAGCACCTTTAATTTGATTAATCTTTTTCATTAGTTGCTATATAGGTTAAAAATTTCTTCAAGTTGAGAGATTATCTCCTCTCTAAGTTTCATTGGAGTTGGGTTTAACTCTCCTGGCAGGAACTTTCTTGCTAATTGATCTGTCAATGGTAATTCATCAATTGCTTTAAGCATATTCTCTTTAAAATTAGGCGGTGCTTTTCGTCCGTCAAACAGCCATTTTATTTGGTCTAAGTTTTTTGCAATCTCCAAATCTTTTATAAATTGTTCTTTAAAATGACCTGGAGGTACATCCTTTACCGATTTGAATTCGTAGAAAATGAAATTGTCAACATCTGAAAGGTCTATAACATCGACCCTACGTATGTTTTCACTCGTCTTTAGTATTTCCTCAAATTTTATACTTTTACCGGTAAAATCAGTAGCATTATCTCCAAGATATCTTGTGATCCATTCAGCACCCTCACTAAAACTTTCTCCTCTTTTTAAATCGGAAAGCACATATCTAAAATTCTCAATTTTAATTGATTTAGAAGATACCTCATTTCCGAACTTCTGTAGTGAATTAATAATATCGATATATGCTAAATTTTGAGAACCTTTAATAAATGTAAGAATTTCATCATTTAACCCTAGTGCTTTAAATGCTGTACTTTTTCTTAATTCAGCTATGGATGTAAGCGCTTTTATGTCCTTTCGTAATCCTGTTCTCCTTGCATTGTTGAGCAATTTCCACGCCTCTAACAATTCAGGATTATTTTTTATAGCCGTTGCAAAAGCCTTGTCGGTTAAATCCTTGTTTAACAGTTTTAAAGCATCCGTATCTAAGTTAAGGTCTTTTAAAGTTTTTATCAAGCCTTCGGCTTCTTTAGACGAGAATTTTAGTACTTGGTAGGTGCCATCTGCCAACTTTACGGCATAACCTATGTTTTTAACGGTAGTTGCATATACCAACGGTATGGTAGAGGCAAACGAGATGGCCGCATTGCCATATTCTTCGTCTATGGTATACCAGATCCCGTTAGCGGCATCAAAAACCTCACCCAATCCGGGAACCATACCAGCTGCATCTAATGCTATGTGCCCTGCGTCTTTACTAAAGATAGCCCCAAACAGAAAATACAGGTCGCAGGACAGGCAACCACGCGGCGGTTCATTAAAGATGTACCATTGTTTACTTTCGGTATAATACTGCCAACCTACCATGCTCCCGTTTTCGCCTTCGGGAACGGCATATAAATAGGTTAACTCCCCGTTTTCAGCTTGGGTAAAGCGCAAGAAGCCGCCCCTGCCATAAAAATTGTAATACCCCCATAAATATTCATCATAGGCAAGCCTACTTATATCGGGCAGACATTCATTATAAAGGGCTAGTTTCTCATCTTTAACCAACTCCAGTTCGCCGGTAAATGATAATTTAGTTATTAAATCACCTTCTCCTGTTGTATTTATTGATGTTGCTTGATATGTTCCTTTTACTACAAAATAATTACAGTCAAGATAAGGGATACGTTGAATAATGGTAGCTACAACTGTAGTCGATGTTGGTTTTGAAAATTGATAAGGAGCCTTTCCTTTAGAGGTTTTATAACCTGTAAACTTTCCTTCTTTATGGTAGCCTTTGTATAATACCGTATCATTTTTAATAGTAAAGCCACTTAATACCCCATAAGGTACATTTAGATTATTCTCCTTTAAAAAATGTGGGGTAGCATCTTTTGGTAAAATAACGGGGACCCCTGCCGGGGACATATAGGTGATTGTTGATTGATCTGTTGGTATTGGATCATCAAAAGTTTCAAAATCTTCAAAGGCAATTTCTATGTTGGTATCCTCAGCAGTCCTCTCATCAACAGCACTTGCAATTTCATTGAGCCGTTCACTTACAGCTTTTTGATTTGCCAGTTCTTTGTCAACATCCGTATCTTTTGATACAAGATCTTGGGAAAGTTCCAAATCTTTGGCTTCTTTCTTTTCTTCTTCGGTTGCAACAGGGCTGTTAATGATTTTATCGGCTACTGTGCCGTTTATCTGCTCATCAATGGCCTTTACATTGACCCCTATCTGTTCGGCTCCCTCGTCAAATTCTTCTTGGGTAATGGTGCCGTTGGTCAAGTCATCCTGCAATTGTTGCAGGTTTTTTAATTCCTCCTCTCGTTTTTTAAATAAATCTGCTATTACATCCGCCAACTCCCCGATGGCATTGGGTATCTCGGCAACAGCATCAAGTTCATCGCTCACATCGTCCACATTGCCCCAATCGGGGTCATAAGTGGTGTAAAGCGTCCCAGCATACAACTGGTAATCGCTATTGATACGGATGTTACTGAACTCCACCGCTATCTTGGTATCCGCCAAATAAGGCACTACAATATAACCTGCCCCGCTATAAGTTCCGTTTTGCCCTTCCACTTGTTTTACCGTTACCGGGAAGTCGCCGGCGGTGAACACCTCGTTGGCAGCAAGGCTTGGTAGCGGGGTTTTGTTGCTGATACGTATTTCGGGGGCTATGCCACAATTATAGTAACTGTCTGCCGTTTTTATCGGTGTGGTAAATTCCTGTACCGCCGAGTAGGTATACCTCGGTTCCTGATTGGCAACGGGTAGCATACACTGCCCGCCCACACGGAACTCATAGGTGGTGCCCGGCTCCAGATTATAGATGCGTGCCTGCGGGTTGATGGCGTTGACATCGAACCAAACCGCACCGCGCACCCCTTTCTTTTTGTACTGTACCTTATACGCCTGGTGGTCCAGGTTGGGCTGCCAGGTGATTTCCTCGCTGTCGCTGCTGAGCGATTTTGCCAATATAAATTGAGGTGGCTTACAATCAGCAGTATACGTAAAATAAAAGATTTCGCTGTACCCATTGTTCCTGAACACCGAGGTCTCGCTGATACCATCGCTGACCAAGGCGCGTACCCGCCACGCATAGGTCTTGTTTTCCAAAAGGGGCGTTTCCCCAGGGCCGTACAACAAGGTATTGTTACGGGTGGTGGTCCGGTAGAGGTTCGGGCTCGCCAAGAAAGCGGCCTGTGGGCCTATCTGTGTGTCCCATAGTTCCCGGAGCTCAAACTCGTACTGTACATTGGTGGCGTTCAGGTGCCTTGGCGTCCAGTTGAAAACAATGTTCTGCGGGTTCTTTGCCTCTACCAAATCCCCTTTCCTGGGCAGGTTCAAAAACGGTGGGTCGTTGACAATAAGGTATACATTGGCACACCCCAATTGTGGGTTCGACAGCCGTTGACCCGATACCCAATCGAAGACTTCCAAACAGAAACTGT
Organism: Galbibacter sp. PAP.153; assembly: GCF_037029175.1. NCBI lineage: Bacteria > Pseudomonadati > Bacteroidota > Flavobacteriia > Flavobacteriales > Flavobacteriaceae > Galbibacter > Galbibacter sp. PAP.153. The sequence goes on from NZ_JAZEUN010000025.1 coordinate 11,390, forward strand.
AATTGCCGTCGGGTAACGGATTGTTGTACTGCTGCGGGGTGATGCCCTGCAGGTTCTGCAGTTCGAAATAGGGGCGCAGGTCGATATTGGTGAGCCTGAGCGGTACGCCCCCATCGGCAAAGACGGGATTGGCACCGATGACAAAATCATTGGAACGGATATTGAGCCCGTTCCCTTTGATGGTCAGCCGGAACCGGAGCTGCCTGTTGTATTCGTTCACGTCGGTCATGAGCACGTTGGCGATGAACTTGTCGCTCTGTGCGGTCACGTAATCGGACAGTTTTAAGCTGTAGGGCGGGATAAGCTGCGTGTGTACCTGTACGGGATAGACCTGGGCCAATCCACTTTTTGAAAACAATACGCATAGCAGGACCATTAAAAAGAAATTTCCCTTTTTGATCTTAAAGCCTTGATATTTGAAATTTGTGTTCATAGGTGGATCAGGTTCGTACTGTTAGTTTATGATTATTCTGTTATCGTGATAGAATATTCATTAGTTTCATAAAATTCATCTCCTTGTTCAAAGACTACCCGAATTGAAAATTCTCCGGGATGAAATTCATACTCTGATTCAAGCCCTCTAATTACAAGGTGATCCATTCTATGGTATACATTTAAACCAAAAGGATTTTCATAAGGCCTGTCTCCTAACCTTGAGAAAAATGAACACTTTTGTAAATCAGTTAAATGTTCAACAAAAAAGAAATCATCTGTATCCTTATCCGTAACAAATACTCTTACTTTATTTGATTCGATAAAACCTTGCCCTTCATCACCAGTATTGTCGACATTCATAAATGCTCCGCTTAATGCAATATTGTACGATGGTACATTGCCACATGCATAGTCCACTGCTTCAAGCTTCGTTATTACCGATTCTAAAATTTGCGGTTTTTTATTATAAACAACCATCACGATATTATGTGCCCTGGAATCATCACTGTTTTTTAAGTTGAGCGATTGTTCATTGCCCACTGTATACTCGATATTATATGTCCGATATATCTCATAGGGGTCATCCGGTATCATATTTTCTGGGATTGTAAAATAAAGACTGTCGTTTTCTATCCTAACATTTTCCAACAGCACCGGTTTGGTTGTTACTTCTTCCGGGATAAGCTTCGCATTGATGGCATTGACCTTTGGAGATATGTTTTTCAACTTAATCGCATGTTCAAAGCCTTCATGTGAAGCCACATTGTATTCAGAAAAATTAGAATTTTGTTCTTCAAAAACCACATCAAAGGGTAATGTTGTAAATGCCACTTTTTTATCGGATACCTCTCCTGTTTCTGTATCATAAGCAAAGAACTCATAATCAGTATATGGTTCTAACCCTACTTCTCTGTTCTCATCGTCATAAACCTGATTTATTTTAGTATCATTTTTCTTTCTGTATGCAATAGCAATACTTGATAATCCGTTAAAGTTTCCTTCCTCATAATCCACTGTTGTGGCCGAAACATTTGTAACAGTTATGTCCCAAATCGTTTTATCGACTTCTTTAACATCAGGTGTTTCATCATCCTTTGAGCAAGAAAGTAATAATGTAAACATCAACAGAAATAATAATTTGTTTCTCATCTTTAATTTTTAATTAGATTCTTTTTGCGTTTTTATATCGATCAATATATAGGAATCACTTCCCTCTTTTATAAATGCTGTTATTTTGATAGCCCCTTTACGTCCATCGGCTGTTTCAAATAAAACAATCCTTGGCATCACTTCATCCGTAAAATGTTGGGAGCCCCCATTGGTCTCTTCTATCTCTATATTTTGCAACAAACTGTCATCTTCCATACTATCAAATTCCTGCTCCGATAATGAAGCACTGCAATTGCAACTTTCTTGGGTGTTGATAAACTTGGTATGGGTGGCATTCGGGATTGCCGAAAAAGTAGTTTCTTCGGTGACCTTGTCGGGTGCTATAAATTTGTTAAAGCTAAATGTGCCGTCCAGTCCAAAGAATACGATATCTATTTCTTTTCCTGTTTCGGTCGATACCCCATTTTTTGTATATACTTCGCGAGTCGTTGTGGAGAAAAATGCTCCGATATTGTTATTGTTGTGCGCCGTATTGATGCCCAGTTTTACGTTTTTATGTGTACTCAAATTGGTGTCCGGGAAAACCTCGAATGTTTTGGTAACCTCCTTGGTTTCCTTTCCGTTGGTTACTTTTAAGGTGATGGAATGCACTCCGGGAGTATCAAATGTTGCGGTAGGGGCTTCTTCTGTTGATGTCTGCGGCAAGCCCCTGTCAAAAGTCCATTGATATTCGGTGGCACTGATACTGTTATTGGTCATTGTCAAGGTTACCGGGGCCTGATAGTCGTCATCCTGAAAGGCCACTTCCCAGCCGAAATCGGCTTCCAAATATGGTTTTACGCTAATGGTGCGCTGTTGCGAATAACTTTCAAAGTCGGTACTTGCCTTTAATATAATTATATGTTCTCCGGGCGCTGTAAAAACTACATTTTGAGGATGCTGTGCTGTTGATGTTTCGGGAATCCCTCCTTCAAATGTCCACTCATAAGTACTCGCCCCAGTAGTTTTATTAGTGATATTTACTTCCACGGGAGAAAAATCGTCTTTTACGATCGCCACATCAAAATCGAGGTCAATTCCATCAAAAACGGTTATCGGAAAAGATTTTTCCCCTGCTTCCCCATCTTGATTGCTGGCCTTTAATTTGATAAGGTAATCGCCCCCTTCTTCATAAACAATGGTTCCTGGGTTCCGGCTCGTGTTCATGGTGTTCGATATGCTCCCTTCCAAAGTCCACTGATAGGCATCTGCACCTGTGGTCCTGTTATTGATTTTTACCTGCACGGGAGCCGAAAAATCATCGTTTACCACGACAATATCATAATCCACCTGCACCGGAACCGCCTGTTCTTTGGTGCAAGAGAAAACAATAAGCAATAATATGCCCATGAAATATCTTAGTTTTAATATGATTTTGCTATTAATCACCATTCTATTTTACTGTTTCTTCTAACGAATATGAGATTTCTCCCTCCGGTCGAAATGACTTTTTTTCTTTTCCCTTTAATCCTTCAACATTTAACTTTCCGACTTTACTTTATAATCACCCTTCGTACTTCGTTTCCTTTCGGGGTTTCCAATAACAGGATATAGGTGCCCGAGGCCAATGCCATACTGTAGGGTTCTGAATAAGAATTGCTGTTTATCATATTTCTGGTATCCGATACATCGGCAGTCAATAAACTGATAAGCCGCAGTGCCACATCGGCGGTTTCCGACAGTTCAACCTTTACGGTAAAGTTCCCGTCATTGGGATTCGGATATACCAAAAACTTCTTTAAAAACGGTTGTTCAGCCTCTCCTATATCGTACAGTTCGGTAGGCTCTTCCACCACGATCTGTTTGGTATAATCCTGATAACAGTCGCCTTCAAGTGTCCGCAAACGGACTTCATAGGATCCGGTTTCCTTGAATTTTAATATGATGGCCTCGTTGCTTTCCGAAACAACCGTAACCCCATCGGGTACGTGCCATTCGGTGCCTTCGCCCAACGGACTGCTTACGTTCACCAACACCACTTCTTGACCAACAAAGGCCTGTGAGGTAATCAAAAAGTCGGCATCTATTACAGCGCTACTGGCTTTCACTTCTATTTGATCCTGGCCAACACAACCTAAAGCCGTTGTAATGATGGCGGTGTATATTCCGGCTTCACTTAAGGTTACCTGCGGATCGGCACTTGTAAATCCGTTATCGGATTCCCAATAATAACCCGCCCCTGCATCGTCAATGGCGATATCCAATGAAAATTCTTGATCGTCGCATAAGGTCCTGTCTTTACCTAAATCGATATAAACGGGCTCGGGGTCTTCCAAAACAATTTCTTTGTAGGCAATACAATCTTGGCTGTCGATTACCCGTAACGTGTACTTTCCTTTTGATAGGTTTGAAATAGAATTGGTTGATCCACCTGTATTCCACTGATATTCATACGGCGGGATCCCCCCGGTGATATTCATGCGTATTGCTCCATCATTGCCTTCAAAACAGGTCGGGTCCTTTTGCACGACTACGTCAAACCGTATCCCTCCCGGTTGTGCCACCTCCACATTGCCGCTTACTTCGCAGCCACGGCTATCGGTCACAAAAACGAAATAGTTACCGCCAATCAGTTTTTTGATCTCTTGTGTGGTTTGTCCGTTCGACCATTTAATGGTGTACGGCGGTGCCCCCCCTGTGATGTGTACAGTGGCCGAGCCGTCGTTTCCTGCATCGCAGTTTACCTCAGTCGTTGTAAAACTTACTTCTAACAGATCGGGTTCTTTAAAATAAAAAGTGCTATCGATGGCCTTTGTTAAATTATCGCTGGAGTACCTCCCCATTACCGTTCCCTTGGAATCTTCCACGTTTAGGGCATAATTCCCATCGTTTAAATTAAGGGCAATGCTGTCCAATTGATCTGTTAAATCTTCCCATTGCCCGGCTTCGTTCTGTTTTCTCCAATGATAAATGTACGGGAGTCCGCTCTCGAAAGGAACACCCCCTGTTATGTGTGCTATCAGGGCTCCATCGCTAAACGGATCTTGATATTCATTTGCCGTGTTACACGATATGGGTGTCTCTATTTCGATAACCGCTTCAATGGGCTCATCAATAACAAACTCGCTATTGGCATGGGTACAACCCAGTTTTGTGGTCGCTATCCCATAATTTTTATCCTGGACGGTTAAATAATACGTTCCCGCGGGAATGTTTTTTAACCGGATGACATATGATCCGTCTACCATTTCTGGCGAGGTCTGGGCATTTAACAATGTACCTTCTTCGTCTTCCCAGAAATAGGTATAGGTGTCATCATCAAAAGAAGTCCCCCCGGTAACCACGGCTTCGATCCAGGCATCATTGGCGTCTATGCTTGTTGGCCTGTTATACTGCGGGTAACTTATAGAAACCGGGGCCTCCGGTTCGGTAATCGTTACTTGTGCAATCGCTTCGCAGCCCCTGTCATCGGTGACATGGACTTCATAGGTCTTGGCGCTTAATTCGGTTGCCCGTGCAGTTGTATCCCCATTGGACCATTCAATGTCATAGGGAGCTGTCCCCCCGGTAATGGAAACTTCGGCCCAGGCGTCGCTACCAGCATAACAATATACATTTTGTTGGGTCGTGCTTATTTCCAAAAGTGGTGGTTCCTCCAATGTATAAAGCGTGTCAATGGCTTCTTCCAATTCGTTGTCACTGCCATAATTTCCTAAAACCACCCCGTTGGCATCTTTGATGTTTACGGCATATTCGCCTGCATCCAGATTAACGGCGATACTATCGGTCTGGCTGGTCAACACCCGCCATGTCCCATTGGCATTTTTCTTTTTCCAGGTATAATAGTAACGAAGTCCATCGTTAATCTCGGACTGTAACCACACCCCTCCTTTGGCGTGGGCCGTCAATGCCCCATCAGAATATGAGTTTCCATATTCGTTCAATGCGTTACAGGAAATCACCCTGGTCTCCTCTATGGTAAGTTCCAGCGGATCTGGTTCGTCCATTTCGAACACGGTGCTTGCCTTACAGGCAACGTTACTGGTGGTCTTGGAATAATTGGCATCGGTGACAGTTAGGCTATAAGTCCCTTTGCCTATGTTGTTAAGCTTGATAAAATACCCATCGCTTGCCAAGGAATCGGTTACTTGGGTATTTAGGTTATTTCCGGCCGAATCTGTCCATTGATAATTATATGTTTTGTTCGGTTTTGGTGTTCCCCCGGTAATTTTGTACTGGATGTAACCATCGGTCAGTCCGGTGGCTTTGGGCTGTTTATAGGCAAACACTTCTACCATCAATGGTTTATCGGGTTCATCAATGACAACTTCCCTAGTGGTATAACAGTCGTTAGAGTCATATACGTACAAAGTATAGGTCCCGGCATAAAGGTTCTCTATCCTATTTGTTGTTTCCCCATTACTCCATTCGTATCTGTAGGTATCCCCGTCTTTTAATGTCCCTCCGGTTATACCCGCTTCAATCCATGCGTTGTTCCCTCCATTACAATACACATCCTCTAGGCTAATACTTATTATTATTGGGTCAGGTTCCTGTAATTCGTGTTCAATATTAGTAGGTCTTTCCAAGGCATTGTCTTTATACTCCCCAATGATAATTCCATTTTCATCTTTGATATTGACCGCATATTCCCCAGCCCCAATACCGTCATACGTTCCTACCGGATAAATGCTCTCTTTTTCCAGTTTCGGACTGGTGTATACTGTTTTCCATGTTCCGTTTTCCTTCTTCTTCCATGTGAAGATATACTTCCCCACGCCCCCGGAAGCTGTTGCTTTTAGTTTTCCGTCCGCTGTTTTTAAACTCCCCGTTTCAATATTGGCACTGTTACAGGAAATAGGAGCCGCCACTGAAATCACGACCTTTAATGGGGCGGGCTGTCCTAAACTATAGTCAACTGAAGTTGTACAGCCTTTGGCATCTGTAATGACAGCTTTGTATCTTCCCGCACCGATGTCTAAAAGCCGTTCCGTATAGGTAAATGTATCATCTTTTCCTGAGGTGGAAGAAGATGTAACAGGGTTGTTTATGATTGATCCATCTTTGTACCAAGTATACGTATAACCGATGTTGTTATGGTTCCCCCCACTTGCCTTAATGGAAACGACTCCATCGGTAAACCCATGGGCCGTAGGTTCCTTGGTTTCCCCATTGTATACTATAGAAGCGGTCAACGGAAGGGGTTCGGTGATGGGGATTTCTTGAGAATCTACATCCGTAGTGATATTACCTTCATTGCCCCTTTGTAAAGCATTGCATCCATTGGAGTCCCTTACAAAGATTTTATATGTATCCTCTTTTGCGATTGCAATGGTATGATTCGCTCCACTAGAGAAATTTGTCCAATCTTTTACCAAACGACCTCCTGCGCCATACATTTTATATTGATAGCTTCCGGTAAGCCCTCCTTTGGCTGAAAGCCTTATTTTGCCATTGGCAGCACCATTACAAGTAATGTCTTGTATTTTAGAAGCTGTAAACTCAACCGCTGGTGTCTCTGGAATAACAATGTTGATGTTGTAAGTCCCATCACCTGTATAGAGAACGGCCCCTTCATAACCGGAGTTGGTCACATTACCATCTTCGGGCTTAAATTCTTCGCTATTACTATTTCCATATCTGTTGTAGCCAATTATTTCAAATTTGTAGTTTTTACTTGGAGGAATCCCAACAATATCCAAATAATATTTGCCTCCTGAAGTTTTGAATGCAGTTATATTGTTTTTATTTACTGTAGGGACATAATAAGTTTTACCATTATCAGTAAATGCTCCTTTATCCGTATCGTATAACACATAACTGATAGATTCTCCGGGGCCTATTTGCCGTTCAAAGAACACACGTACATAAGCATCACTATTTTCATAACATGTAGATTGATACACAACATTATTTGTAATGGAGGGTGCTGATTTTCGAATGGTATAGCTTATGGCATCGGTATCATTGTTATCACAAGTATTTATCCGAAATGATATTTCTTTATTGATAACATCTTTAGGTAAAAAAGTTCCTTCCAAAAAATCCTTGGGGGTTATATTAAAACTCTTTTTCCCATTTGTCCATGAAGGCATATTTTTCCAAACGTTCGACGTTCCAATCGAATATTGCCAATTATAAATGCGTGATGCATATACATCAGATCCTGACAATACAGAAATATTGAACTCTTTGTCATAACCAATGTTAGTTTCTCCAGATCGTTTTAAATTTACAATTGGTTTATAGTTAACTGTTAGATCTCCATAAAAAAACTTTGAAAATAAAATTCCTGCATCTTCTTTTGTATATTGTTCCCATATATACACTCCACAATCACCATATATTATCTGATTGATATCAGATTCCCCACTTTCCTTTTTACAATTTCCCCAACTATTCTTAATAATCCTTGTTGCTTTAATCCGTATATGACTAACCTTATCATAAACTATTTTTGGTTCAAATAAATAAGATTCATACTTGTTTTCAGGAGTATCTGTCCTACCCATATATATCTCATCCCCATTCTCTAAATAAACATAAAAATCTATATAGGTTTCTTTACAAGAGTCTTTGTTTTTCATCGCTTTTCCCGACAGTTTAATTTCGTATTGTTGGGAAAAAACTGTCAATACATTTAAAAATGCCAATAAAAGTAATACTCTCTTCATACCATCAATATTTTATATTTACAATTTCCAGTCCAGTTCTATAAAATGTAGTTGTACCGGTTATAATGTGGCTTTCTCTTATTTGTTTTTTCATAGTTTTTGGCTTTTCGTTCATAAGTTCCACAAAGTCAGAAGGCCTGCCTGCAAGGCTTTACGGAGTGGGATTACATTCACTTTTTCGGGAACGGTATGACGCTGCCCGTATCTTTTTATATACACATTTATCAAAGAAGCCATATATATTGGTTTTTTTGCCACTCTAGAAGCTTACCTATTACCCAGTGTAGTATCACTCTGGTCTTGTTGAAACCTTGCCATAAGCTGAATGGAAGCTTCCTGTTTATTATCGGTTTGATAGTAGCCAAACAAATTACCTTATAAGCATAAGAGTATAGTTAAGTAATAGTTTATAATTCATTTGTTTTTTGTTTGGACTTCTTCATTTAAATTTTGGCACGAATAATTATTATCCGTGCCTTATATACTTGTTTCTTTTTATTGTTTTTCATACGTGTTTGTATAAACTTCCTTATAAAGAACTCCTTCATATTCCTCTTTCTCTTCACCAGAAATACTAAGGGTGTTCCCATTGATAGAAAAGGAAACTGTGTCTATTATGTTTTGCTGGTCCTCTGTATAATATATCTTTATCGTGTTACCTTCTATTAGGTAAGTTCCCTCAAAAGGAGTCTCCTCAGCTACTCCATCTATATATTCAGTAGTTGTAACCGAACCATTAACCCTAAAAACTATTTGGTAATAATTATTTTCATCATAGGTTACATTATATTCAGATGTTTTCTCTCCATCTTCATAATAATCTGTATTACTTTGAAGGCTTATCCAAGTCCCTTCTATAGGATATGGATCTTCACCATCATCACTGCTACAGGCCACAAAAGGCATTAAAGCCACCATTAGGCATAAGTACATTACTTTTTTCATCATTTTTAAAATTTTTAAATGTTAAATATTTGTTTATGTGTATTTGTTTAATATTTCTCCCCTAAGGCTGCACTTTTACCTTAAAGGAGGGTTATTGTTGTGTTTTTTTGTTTCTTTTATTTTTTGCTTCGTTATTCTTTTTTTATTGTTATTATTTGTTTACTTTTTTATCTTATTCATGACCGGTACGAGCGTGACGCTCGCGCTAGCGGAGGGGGAAGAAATAGTTGGGTTGCTTGTATTGTCGCTGACAACAAACCAAGGAAGAAAAGTAAATAATATAGTGGTTTCAATAATCTCATTTATTCTTTTTCAAAGATGTGGAGGGTATTATCTTGTGTATGTACAAATATCCGAGCATCATTAATCTGGATACTACCGATAGCTCCATTTTCAGGTTTAAACTCATATTTATACACCAACTCTTTCGTTTCAAAATCTAACACTCCAAGTTTCGCTTTGTTATCTCCAAGAGATTGGGTGAAACAAAACTTACCGTTCATAACATCACAACGGTGGTCGTGAATGCTATGGAAGCCATTTTCTGTAACCAAAGCATCACAGTCCCACTCTTCAAGCTTTAAACTTTTCGTATTAATTCGGCATAGCACATTTTGAAATTTAGTAGTGTAAATAAAATCTCCGTCCTTGAAAATTTCATAGCTTTCTGTGTCAAACTTCTTTAATAGCTCTCCTGTCTCTATATCTAATACAAAAACCCCTCTATTTTCATTTCCATCTATTCCAAAAAACAACTTGTCATCACTGTACAAAATTTGGCTATGTAAATTCGCCTTGTCTGACCCTAAAAGCTCTAAATAGGCTTGTTTCCATTCTTTTCCATCATTAAGATTAGTTACTATTATGGAATTATCTGTTGTTGAAACTAAAGAATTGCTTTTAATGATTATTCTTGGTTTTGAACCGTAAACCTGATTTAGCCAATCTATTTGTTTAGTTGGAAAATGATAGATCCCATATCTGATTTCTTCCTTTTCAAAGTCAAGTGACTTAATTAACAATTCATCATTACTAATTATCAATACTTTGTATGTATCCTTATCAAAAAGAGGTATAGCTTTATTACCTGTTTTAAAATATAGGCTTTCGTTGATTATATATCCTTCCCTCCACTTTTCGACAATTTCACATTTAATATCATCTAACTCAAATTCAACGGAATCATGCCGACAAACAGATAGATACTTGTCTTTATTTAAAAAGTATATCTCGGAGCTTTGTTCTTGGTGAATAAATTTCCATACACCAGATATTTCTGAAACCTTATGTATCATTTAAAAATAGAATTAAAAATGGATTCATTATTGAACTTAGAAATGAATCTATCTGCAAAATTACTTGAGGTCATAAACTCATCATTTGGATAAAAACTTTTTACTTTCTCATATCCTAAATTTTCGATACTTGTTTTATGTTCTGTCATCCAACCAATAAATTTTTCTTTTGATAAACCGGTATCCTCCATTCGCCATTGGATTTCATCCAAACTATTAGCGTTAAATAAATCTCGTTCAATAAACTGTTCCTTGATAGTACTTGATGATATACTTCCAGGTCCTGATTTATACTCGATTTTCAAATTGTTTGGTATACAGTCTTCGCAAAAAACATCTATTCTCGAAGTAGTACCGCGTGCATTATCAATACCAAATTCAAGAGTAAGATTCTTACCCGCTAAATTATCAACGTCATCAGTTACATCTCTAATCATCCAATACATTCCCTTTTTTGCATTATCAGCTTGGGCAGTTCGCTTCATTGTGTTAATTACACTCTCAAAGCCATTTAATGTACTACTATGGTTATCTAGTAGTCGAGTGATTTGATTGGTAACTTCTTCAAAGCTTGCCCCTGAAAAACCTTGGATACTGGCGAGGTCTATATCAGTTATATTACCAGCCTGTTTGAGAGTTGTCATTTTCGGATGAGATCGTAAATTCTGTAATGCTTCTAATGCATTCACATTGGTTTTTAGCCCTGTTCTTCCTGCATCATTTAAGAGTTTCCAGCCCTCGACCAATTTAGGGTTTTTCTGAATTGCTTCCGCAAAAGCCTTATTGTTTAAATCTTTATTAAGAACCTTTAAAGCATCCGCATCTAAGTTAAACCTTTTCAACTGGGCTATAAACCCTTCGGTTTCTTTGGCTGAGAACTTTACCACTTGGTAGGTGCCATCAGCCAGTTTTACAACCTTGCCTATATTTTTCACAGTGGTTGCATATACCAAGGGTATGGTGGAAGCAAACGAGATTGCTGCATTACCATATTCCCCCTCTACAGTGTACCAAATACCGTTGGCGGCATCAAAGGCTTCCCCCACTACCGGGACCATCCCCAAGCCGTCCAGTGCCAAATGCCCTGCGTCTTTACTAAAGATAGCCCCAAACAGAAAATACAGGTCGCAGGACAGGCAACCACGCGGCGGTTCATTAAAGATATACCATTTCCCGCTCTTGACGTGGTACTGCCAGCCCACCATACTACCGTTTTCCCCTTCACCTACGATATATACATAGACCAAGCTGCCATTTTCTGCCTGTGTAAAACGTAAGAAACCGCCCCTACCATATGTATTATACTGACCCCACAAATGTTCATCGTAAGCAATACGGCTTATATCGGGCAAACACTCATTGTAAGTTGCCAAATCATTTTTTACAAGCTCCAACTCTCCTGTAAACGAAAGTTTGGTGATTAGGTCGCCTTCCCCCGTTTTGTTTAAGGCAGGAGCTTGGTATGTACCCTCTACCACAAAATATTGGCAGTCCAAGTAGGCTATCCGTTGGATGATTGTAGCTTTGACAATATTAGATATAGGTTCTGAAAAAGTATATGGGGCTTTCCCTTTGGCTATTTTATATCCTGTGAATTTGCCCTCTTTGTGATAACCGTTATAGATAGAGTCGTTTAAAGTAAACCCGCATAATACCCCATAAGCTACATTTAAACTATTCTTTTTTAGAAAATGAGGCTTAGCTTCCTTTGGTAAAATTACAGGAACTCCTGCCGGGGATATATAGGTAATTGTTGGTTGTTCGCTTTGTAGCTTTTGTAAAACTTCAAAATCTTCAAAAGCAATCTCTTTGTTGGCTTCTACGTCTTCAGGTATATCAGTCGGCGATGGGGCAAAACCAGAAACTAAGTTTTGTTTGATAATTTTATCATTCTTATTTTCGGCGATATCTTGTTTTGCCTTTCTAATAGCCTCCTTTACCTTATCCTTATCACCTATAAATTTTTTAAGGTTTTCCTGTTCGCCAATGCTCAGTCCATTGTTTGGATTGTCCAAGGCTTCCTGCATCAACTCTATAAATATGTTTGCCTGTTGATTGATGTTAATATTTTCCTTGATTCTTGCAATTATCTTATCTAAGGTTTCATCAAGGGCTTGCACAATTTCCTGTACTGCCTCCGGTATCTCGGCAACAGCATCAAGTTCATCTCTCACATCGTCCACATTGCCCCAATTGGGATCATAGGTGGTGTAAAGCGTCCCAGCATACAGCTGGTAATCGGTATTGATGCGGATGTTATTGAATTCTACGGCTATTTTCGTATCGGCCAGGTAGGGTACTACAATATAACCTGCCCCGCTATAGGTCCCGTTTTGCCCCTCCACTTCTTTTACCGTTACCGGGAAGTCGCCGGCGGTGAACACCTCATTGGCAGCAAGGCTTGGCAGCGGGGTTTTGTTGCTGATACGTATTTCGGGGGCTATGCCACAATTATAGTAACTGTCTGCCGTTTTTATCGGCGTGGTAAATTCCTGTACGGCACTATAGCTATACCTTGGTTCCTGATTGGCTATGGGCAACATGCACTGCCCGCCCACACGGAACTCATAGGTGGTGCCCGGCTCCAGGTTGTAGATGCGTGCCTGCGGGTTGATGGCGTTGACATCGAACCAAACCGCACCGCGCACCCCTTTCTTTTTGTACTGTACCTTATACGCCTGGTGGTCCAGGTTGGGCTGCCATGTAATCTCCTCGCTGTCGCTGCTGAGCGATTTTGCCAAAATATACCCGGGGGCACTGCAATCGGCCGTATAGGTAAAGTAGAATATCTCGCTATGACCGTTGTTCCTGAACACCGAGGTCTCGCTGATACCATCGCTGACCAAGGCGCGTACCCGCCACGCATAGGTCTTGTTTTCCAAAAGCGGCGTCTTCCCCGGGCCGTACAACAAGGTATTGTTCCGGGTGGTGGTCTGGTACAAGTTGGGACTTGCCAAAAAGGCTGCCTGTGGGCCTATCTGTGTGTCCCATAGTTCCCGGAGCTCAAACTCGTACTGTACGTTGATGGCGTTCAGGTGCCTTGGCGTCCAGTTGAAAACAATGTTCTGCGGGTTCTCTGCCTCTACCAAATCCCCTTTTCTCGGCAGGTTCAAAAACGGTGGGTCGTTGACAATAAGGTATGCATTGGCGCACCCCAATTGTGGGTTCGACAGCCGTTGACCCGATACCCAATCGAAGACTTCCAAACAGAAACTGTAATTGCCGTCCGGTAGCGGATTGTTGTACTGCTGCGGGGTGATGCCCTGCAGGTTCTGCAGTTCGAAATACGGGCGCAGGTCGATATTGGTGAGCCTTAGCGGAACGCCCCCATCGGCAAAGACGGGATTGGCACCGATGACAAAATCATTGGAACGGATATTGAGCCCGTTCCCTTTGATGGTCAGCCGGAACCGGAGCTGCCTGTTGTATTCGTTCACGTCGGTCATGAGCACGTTGGCGATGAACTTGTCGCTCTGTGCGGTCACGTAATCGGACAGTTTTAAGCTGTAGGGCGGGATAAGCTGCGTGTGTACCTGTACGGGGTAGACCTGGGCGGTCAGCTGGTGGCAGAACAGCAGTAGGTAGATTGCGGTGAACAGTTTGCGGTGGGCAGCCTGTAGTAAATGATCGAAAAGTTGTTGTAACCCTCCCTTCATACCTCTTAATATTTTATATCCACAGTTTCCAATTGTGAAAGCTCCCCTGTTTTTAGGGTTGCCCGTATATGGTAACTATAGGTATTGTTGGGGTTAATGTTTTTATCCTTAAGCTCAGTAATCTTTGCCGGTAACACCTTAAAGGTTACGGGAGGTTGTCCGCTTGCATTCTTATAGATGGTCACCTCGGCAACCGTTTCTTCATTTTGCAGCTTCCAGTGGAGTTCTATTACATGATTTTCCCTATCGGCATAGCCCGACAAGGATTTTATAGATGCTTTGGGTTCTATACTGGTAACCGTAACTGTAATAGGGGTAGAAGGTTCTGATTCCAACCCGTTTTTATCGGTCGCCATTATGGCATAGCGATAGGTTTTGTTTCTGGCTACTGCTTTATCGGTGTATCTTTTTACGGTATCGTTGGTTGAGTAAACAACTTCCCAAGCCGTATCATCACTTATGTTTTTTTTGTATAAGTTGTGGGTAGCACGTTCTTCGGTGCTTGGTTCCCATTGTAGCTGAACCGTGCCATCTACCACTTTGTAATCGGTAAAAATAGGCGATGACGGAGGTACCACATCCGGCTTTTCCAACATTAAGGTCTCTGAAAAACCGGATTGGTTGTAACGTTTATCCACCGCAATAATGTTGTAGTATACTTTACCGTTGAGGGATTTTAACTGCACCGTATCCTTAAAGTTCATGGTTTCAATGGGTGTCACGGTCAACTGTACTGGTTCTTCTTTTTCAATATTTTTTCTGAACACCCGATAACCCAATATATCTTTTTCAGTATTGGCCTGCCACGATACCGTTACCACGCCCAGACTGTCTATGGTGCCTTTCAGTTCTATCGGAGGTGATGGCGGAATGGAATCCACCGGCTGTATCAGGGTGGAAAAAGATTCCTTTATTTGGTTGTTTTCTCCTACTGCTTGTATTTTTATATAATTGGATGGATTCAATTCTGAATACACTATTTCCCTTTTGTGTTTGGGAATGCTATCGAAAATGAGTTCGTATGGTCCTTCGTCCTTATCGGCGCGGGTCATGGTGAACTTTTTGATAAGGGCTTCACCTTCTTTGGGGTATTCCCATTGGATGAGCGCTTCATTTTCATTGTCTGTCCATTCAAAGTTTGCTATTTTGGGGGTGAACACCAAAGTCGGGCTTGCTTCCCCCGATATCACTTCCGAATAGGGCCCTTTTTCCCCAAATGGAGAGATACCGTAAACCCTGTAGTAATATTTTTTGTGGTTTTGTGCCAAGGTATCCACATAGTACATGCGCTTGGCAGGGGCATTGGGCTTGTCGTTCAGGTTGACGATTGGGGTTGGGCTCAGTTCCTTAAAGTTGGTGCCATCCTCAGAACGTTCTACGTTATAAGAGGTATACACGGTTTTAAAAAGTGCGTATTCCCAAGTAAGCATCACATTTTTATCGCCCCAAACCCCATGTAGCCCCATAGGTTTTGGAAGTTCTTCATATTCATCAATTCCTGCCAGCACCGATGCACTTTTAACTATAGCCACTTCTGGCGGAATGGCTGTTTTTATTTGATATACATACTCTTCGCCGGATTTCACCTCGTAATCCACATAGCCCCATCCGGCCTTTACTGCGGCTTTAAAGTTCATGTCGGCGGCATAAAGCCCGAAGGAAAAGCGCTGCTCTATTTCCTGAACGGTATTGACAATTTCTGCCAGTTGCCCTTGGTTTTGTGTGCCTTCCACCTCAAAACCTTCTCCATATAAAGCTTGGGCAATAATGGCTGCATAATCGTTTTCTCCTACTATTTGTTGCCACTCCGCTACGGGATCGGCCTTGATGAAAATAGGGGCCGGGTTGACCTTTTCCAAGGGGTCGACCCGAACCCCGTTTCTTTTGAACACATACTTATCCAAATAAAAACCATAGGTATTGGCCCGTTGCCATTCCAAAGGCCTGTCCACTGCCCAACGCAACAATATTTTGTCCTGTTGGGCACGGGCATGTAGTTGAACTGCAGCCGTATCACTCACTGTAGGGTTGTATTGTGCTTGTGTTATAGACACAAACAGCAATGCTAACAATGTAAGAACTGTTTTTTTATATGGATAAGTAAGGCTTAAATACATTAGGATATTTAATCAATTTTTGTATAGGTGTCAACATTTGTATAAGTATTTTCACCATCTACATATGTTTCTTCCGATGTAAAAGTGTTTTTATTAAAAGTAATTTTTGCAGTGTATTTATCTCCATTTTCATATCTTGTTTCATATACACCTTCTCCTTTGTTTTCCCATTGAAGGTTATCAACTCCTTGTGAGACACAGTCTGTACCATCTTCATCGAAAAACTCTGAAATTAGCGTCCCATCTACTCTAAATTCAATGATTGACTGTTTTTCACATTCCGATAATTCTGATGATTGTTGTTCTCCATTCATATACTCGATTGCTTCGGTATATTGCCATTTCCCAATAACTGGATCTTCTTGCTGCACGCCCTCATCATCCCCACTTTCATCAGGTGTCATTGAATAAACGTGAATATCTTGCACACTAGAATCCCCTGAAGTATATGTATACGTCTCTATTAAGGTTTCTCCTTCCAGCTTCACTTCAGTTGTATATCCATCGTCTTCTATGTATGTAAAAGTATATACTCCTTCAGCAGAAATCATCCAATCTATATTTTGACTCCCATCTTTTTGACATTCATCATTTGCATCTCTGTAATGAAATGTGGAAAGAATAGTTCCGTCTTCTTTAATATCAAAATTGTCCATTTTTTCACAGGCATTCATCAGAAAAGTTGTTTCTTCCCCATTTACTATCTGTCGTTCCTCTATTTGATACCACTTGCCAACTATTGGATCAATGGTTGGCTCTTGTGAATTATCATCATCACTACTACAGGCTACAAAAGACATTACTGTCACCATTACTATAAACATTGTTTTTTTCATTCCTTTAAAAATTTATTTTACTATTAATCAATTTTCTTCACTTGCTCTTCTATTTTCCAAGGCTGTACTTATACCTTGAAATTTCTTAACACTACATAAATACTGGTACTAATGTACTAATTCAGATAAAGTAATTTTATTTTTAGTCTATTGACTTAAACGTCTCAGTATATGAATATTCTATTCCTGCATCTTCATAAGATTGACTTATCATTAAAGTTTTTCCATGTACAACAACTGAATACTCTTCCTCTGCTTGCTTATTTACAGAAATTGCATAAATTCCATTTCCTATATTTCTCCACGTTAAACCATATCCATCACCTACACATTCTCCATCTTCAATATAACTACGGCTAGATGAGCCTCCTCCATCAACTCTATATTCTATCAATGATTCTTTTTCACACTCAGACAATTGCTCATTCTGTATCTGTTCACCATCTTTATATTCTACCGATGCTGATAGTAGCCATTTTCCAACAATTGGATCCTGTCCGCCATTATCATCATCACTGCTACAGGCCACAAAAGGTATTACTGCCACCATTAAGACATACATTACTTTTTTCATTCTTTTAAAAATTTTAAATTACTGTTAATCAATTCTGTGCATTTGTTCTTTTATTTACTAAGACTGCACTTCACCTGGATTTTTTTATCTAAACCTGTTGTTGTTCTTAAAACCGTATCGGTAACCGGTCCCTTTTCCACCTCCCGGCAATACATACTGCATATCGATGGTGTATTTCCCATAGCGCATAAAGTAAAAGTCCTTGTCCAAAAATGCCGCCGCCGAACTTCCCTTTGGTACCAGGCCATCTACATAATCATTTAGTATTTGCGAACGTAAATCCACCCAATCCTTCTTGTAAATAAGCGGCAGGTTATAGAAATACGGGAAGTTGGTCTGCATCCATGCATGCTCGACATTGTTTTGGGCACTGCTCAAATAGTACGCCAACACCGGTACCGCTTTTCTGGGCGGCATCCCGTATCCATCTTCTTCACGGTTTTCAACCCTATATGTTCCCCCAAGCGGATATTGCCCGTATATGGGCGGTTTCATATCCTTTTGGTAATAATCATCGGTCAAGGTTGCCGTTACACTTACCAAAGGTTTGTTTTCGGTATAATCATTTCCGGTTAGCTCTGCGACATCAAAGGTTTCGTCGCTTTGTATCCGGTTTGCCAAAAAGATGACATCGGAATAGATCTTGCCCCAGTTCCGGCTCACCGTTTTTATGGCCCTTGCCTTTTCTGTAAAGGTATTGTACTTGCTGGTCGAAAAATCATAGCTCAAGCGGTCTATCTCTCCTTCTTTGATAATGCTTTCTGCCTGCGTTTGACGGATTTGGGCAGTGTTCCCATCCCCAACATTTTTGTTCTCATAAGTTGCTTTGCTGCCCGATGTACTTTTCTTTTTGGTCGTACTTACAATGGCCATTTTATATTTGGCGGTATTTTTCAGTTCCGGCAGGTTGTAGTACACTTTATTGTCTGTTGTTTGATAATTAAACGCTGCCATGGTTTCCTTTCCGGTCTGGTCCACCATTTTGACATCGGTTTTCCAATCGGCCAGATCGAACAGGTAATCCTGTCCGCGTTCCAACTGGATATATCCTTGACCGTGTTCTTCCTGCAAGAAATATTTTTGATCGATTACCGGATAGGCATACACAATGTTATGCAAGGGGATATGGTCGGGGGCTTCCCCCGTGGTGAAATTACGGACTTCGGTTTCCACTGCTTTTTTACCATCCACCATCAGGGTCCGGTAGTTTCCGTTTACGTATTCCTGAAAGCTCACTTCCACCTCAACCTTCATTGGCTGATGCGGGGGTAAGATATCGGTAGAAATAAACGTTCCCCGATCACCGTTCATACCCCATTTTATTTTCCCGGGGATTTCTTTTCCATTATGGACAATCCTGAATTTATCTACAAGAATTTTATAGGTTTTATCCCCCTGGTCTTCCGGAATTACAATCGGCTGATTGACTTTCATGGAGAACGTGGCCTGAGGCGCGGCAAATACATCAATGTCTTTGGTACCGTCCTTGGGGGTAACATCAGCAATTATTTTCATGCCACCCAAAGGTGAAGCATTCATCAGCTCACATTCTTCCCCAATGGTCAGTTTTAACCGGAAATTTCCTTTTACAAGTCCTCCAAGAAGGTTAAATTCACCAGCCACATAGCCCTTCATCCAAACGGGATTCGGGGCTTTTGCCTGCAATAAAACTGCTGCCGCACCCTTAATAATGGGTATCTTCTTTCGTACAAAGAAAAGTTTGATATTGATTCCCAATTCTCCTTGCAAATACGCATACGCCTGCCCGTTGGCATACCAACCGTCGATTCCGATTTGTTTCCCGCCCCTGTTTGAACAGGCCGCTTCACCATAATCCTTCAGCATGATATCAAATCCGGCACCTGCCTGGAACCTCGCATAGAGGATCAAGAAGTTGATGTCGCCCGTATCCACGGATATATCGGCACCAAAAGCAAAGCCACGGCCTTCACCAAGCGCATTCAGGTCCCGCATATAATCAAGGTTTTGCACATCTTCCTTTAAAATTTCCGCTACGATAGGTGGTGGAGGTGGACTTCCCGGGATTTTATCTCCTATCATAAAATAGCCTCCTGATTTTACAGAGACAGGGCCGACACCGATTTTTAAACCCAGGCGGTCGGTAGGGGTTCCCATATGGAGATACCATTCATTTGGTGATGCATGATATACGGCCCATCCGGCCCTTCCGCCACTGGCCCGTCCTTCAACAACCCCTCCGGCAACATTTACAAAAACATCCAATTCCCCGTGAAGGGTAGAATTCTCAAAATCGAATTCAATACCCAGACTGGCCTCTACCCCCATTTGCGTATTGATTTCAGGAAAGCTCATTTCTGCTTTCTGCAAAAAGGGCTTTCCAACTTTGGCAAGTGATGAACTGGGGTCAACATTGATATAATCGTCCAAGGCAGGGGCATTTTCCTTTACTTTGCCCATCAAGGCATTTATATCATCTCCCAAGGGGAGGTCTGCCATAAATTTTGCCTGTCCAAAAAAGCCCATTCGGGACACCCCTCCATTTTTATTGAAAAGGATTTCAAAACCTGCTCCCGCGTCAACCACTCCGTTGGCCCCTATGGAGCACATCATCATAGCTTTTACACCCAAACCTTGCTCTTTATCAGGTACATATGACAACCCGGAAGGTGAGAATTCAGAACCAAAGCCCCTTCGCTTCATTTTATAATAAGCACCTCCGGCAAACCCTTTAGGTGTTATAAATCCTGTAGTCGTTCCTGGCGGCACCAAATTGTTCACACTGGCATCAAAGTACCAGTACCGATAACCGTCGACCCTTCCAAAGATCCCTTTGGCACTGACCTCAACCCCCTTTAATCCATTGAACGTTGCACTTAATTCCCCGGCAAAGCCATCCCCATATTCAGGATCGTCATCCATGATGGTCAAGGAACCATAGAAAGCAAAGGCCCCCATGTTCGCGGAGACCGAAATCATTCCCATATCAAGCCCGTCATACCCCCAACGTTGCCTGTAATCCCGCTCCTCATTTAATGCCTGGACCCCCAATCGGGTGGAACCCCCAAATCCTGCCCCGTCCATTAAATTGATGTTCAGGTCAAACCATAAGGATGCATAATTTGCTTGTGCAGTTAATTCTATATTGGCAATGGACACAGGGAAGTTGCCAAATTTCACTTCATCCCTATATCCCAAGTAGCCTATGGAAAGTGCTGGACTTTCTGTTTGCAGCACAAATTGTTGGAACTCGATCCCCTTGAACTGGACCAGTGCCGTAGAATCTTGCCCTGTGGGTGCCGGTTGCCCTTCGTTTGCCAATGTTTTCTTCTGACTGGCATTGATTGCCAACCGTCCGTTTAAAATGGCCTTTGGCCTGAACTTCCCCTCAACTACCCGCAATTCGATACCGCTATTAGGGAACAACTGCCCTTTGGCTTTCCATAAATTAAAGTCGACTATGGAATCGGTGGCCACTTGGAGCATATACTCTTCCTGGGTAATGAGCCCGAGATAACGCAGGCCTATTTTTCCGCTTTCATTGGTTTGTTTGGATACCGGCATCAGGATGCGACCATCCAATTCAGCTCCGATAAATTGATTGGCTGCCAAACTCACCTCAATATGATCTAAAGAATAGGCCCAGGCACTTTGCTCATTGGTTCTTCCCTGATCCATCTGAAATAAATTATCGGCATAAAAAGTTCCCGATAATCCATAGGAATCAATTATCATATGATGCGCCCCGAAACCGACCCTTCTTTTTTGGTCAATTGATTCTTTGGTTTTAAATTCTTTAGGAAGCCGAACATCAATGGTTTCTATATACACTCCCCGCCAGGTATTCGGGTTGGGCATTAACAGTCCTTTATCGGCATAATATTCCGGAAACCACACATTTGGATCGTTGCGCAAATCGCTAAAATCCAATACGGCTTGATTTACATAGAAAAGAAAGTTTCCGTCGTAATTGTTATTGTTTCGCTTTTGAGCACGGGTAAAGGGCTGTATAGATACGCCTACCAACAGGTCATTCCAATCTTCAACCGTTACATTAAAATCTGCTCTTACCCTGTTCCCTGAGGCCTGGTCCACCTCACCGTTTGGTGTTACCGGAAGAATGTATTTTCTGGAAAACTCCACAGAGCCGTCTAAGGAAAGGTTTTTTATCCCGTCACAATCTATTGTGGCATAGGTTAGATTGGGCGTGAAGCCCGTGCTGTAGTCAAAGCCCCCATGAAGCGTTACCAGCCAGTTCCCTCCGTTAAAAGGAATGGGAATATCCCCGAGCAAGACCAATTTAGCATCGCCCACTATACCTCCCTGATGTGAAAGTTTTACGTTATCGGCCCCAAAAAATAATTCCAATGGCTCCCCTTTTTCATTGCTCTGGGGTATCCTGATGCGGGCAAAAACGGTCAGCTCGGTATATTGGGGGTTAATCTCTGCCTTTACCACACCTATGGCATATTCTACATTTCCAATGGTATTTTTTACCCCAACGGGCAAAGCCACAATGTCTTCATTCCCGAAACGGTCTACCCAGAGCCCGCTTTCTTCTATTTTCTTAAGTGAAGCAGCTGCCTCGTTTTGAAGGGTATTTACAGAATCGGGAAGTTTATACCTTTCCTTTAAATACTGCCAGTTGAATTCGGGGGATGCTGTTTTTTCTGCCTTTAAGCTTTCTTCTGCCTTTGGAAATTTGGCCTCCAACTTGTCTAAAAAAGAAATGGAAATTTGTTTCTTCAACGATACGGGCTGTCCTTTTTTATCAAGTGAGAGCGTATCGGTATCGGATAGCCCATAACCTCCAGAGATGGAGGGGTACATTGACAGGGAACTAAAAAAACATATACAGAGTAGTAGTTTTTTCATAGGCATCGTTTAGGTATCGAAATAGGGCACAACTTAACAGAAATCTCCTTATTATATTTAGAAACAGATAACTGCAAAAAGTCACTACAAATATACTTTTTTCTATAACAAATCAAAGACCGGGAAAATGAAAGAATTTGTTTCTTAGAAAATATCCTTTGTAGCCGAGAAGAATCCGGTAGGACAATTACTTCCTTAATTTTACGCTTTGATGATTGAATAATTCCCTGTCCCTTGAAAGAAATAAAGAACAAAAAGCTGCCGAAAACATCTATTTTACTACTTATGGCAATATATAATATTGGATTATTATGTTGTATAATACGCAGGTACTTAAGGGATGTTCCTTGTTAAGGCCGTAAAAATCTTCAATGTACATCATTTAAAATTTAACATATTATCGATAAGGGGATTTTTCCCCTTTTCAAAAGTCGTTTCACTATTTTGGGACTATCCCATAATATATATTTCCATGGAAACATTCTCTTCACTTCGATGCAAGTTTGTTTAAAACTGCTTCCGGTTGTGTTTTTATAGGTTTAGGGAAGACAAGGAACAGGTCATCGATTTGCTTATACTTGCTTTTCGATTTTCCCTCTACACACTAAGCATCTTTTTAATGATAGCGCTTCGTTTACCGACGAATTCATATGGATAGCGTTTTGAATTTAATCGAGTAGTCGGAGGTAGGTTTTACATGGTATAAAGTTCCAACCAGAATGTTAAAGCCGATAGACGTTCCGACTACTTTTTTTATTCAAAAGGTATCATTACAAGCCGTTTTTTAACATTTTAAAATGTTGTATGCTCAGATAAAGGCCCAGAGTTGTTAAAACAACATTGCTTTTCTGAAACCTATAAAAGAATTACGGCATATTTGTTGCGTGCTTTTAGAGCGAAATAATAAGTAGAAATGGAGGGTGTAGCCATTCCGGAAAATACCCTTATCAACTTTATTGGTCCGGATGATAATTAAAGTGTTATCAATCTTATCTTTAGAAGATATAAAACTTGTAATATTCCCATTATAATTCCCGAGGGGTAAGCAATAATAAAAGCCTTCTATTAGTCAGCAACCTTTCCGGGCTTTCGATTTTCTTTTCCTTCGACCTTAGTCAGGGCATCTCCGAGCTCAGCACGTTTCTTATCGGCTAATTCCATCATTTTCCTAACCACTTCCGGATGCTGTTCAATTACATTTTTTCTTTCAATGGAATCGGTTGCCAAATTGTAGAGTTCCATGTCCATATCTATATATCTGTATTCACCCGGCAACCCATCTTTTCCTGGCTCCTGACCGTCCATCGTTCGGTAACGGTGCGGAAAATACAGCTTCCAGTTTTTGTAGCGGATGCCATGTAGCTCATTCACCCGGTAATAAAAATAAAATGCCTCATGGGGTGATTCATTGGTTTTTCCGGTAAGAATGCTCCATATATTCTTCCCGTCTATTTTGTTTTTTGGAATCGGACTTTTGGTAACCGCCGCTATGGTCGGCAATACATCAATGGCCATAACGGGTGTTCCTATCACCTTGTTTTTAGGCAACCTCCCTGGAAAACGGGCAATAAATGGTTCCCGTTGCCCGCCTTCCCAAGCGGTTCCTTTTCCTTCCCTAAAGGGTTCGGCAGAACCGGCATGATTTCCATACGAAAGCCATGGGCCGTTATCCGATGTGAAAATAACCAGCGTATTTTTATCAATTCCTTCGTTTTTAAGCGTTTTTAGTATTTCGCCAACGCTCCAGTCGATTTCCATAATAACATCGCCGTAAAGTCCTCTTTTCGATTTCCCCCTGAATTTATCAGAAACGAATAAAGGAACATGGGGCTGCGGATGTGCAACATATAAAAAGAAAGGTTTTTCTTTGTTTTTCTCAATGAATCCTACTGCCCGTTCCGTAATTTGCGTGGTTAATTGCGATTGGTCATCGAGTGTATCAATAATTTTTTCATTGTGGTATAGCGGAAGCGGGTCGAAATTAAAAACAGTCCCCTGCTGTGGATGGTGTGGCCACATATCGTTGGAATACGGAATACCGAAATATTCATCAAAGCCTTGCTTGTTTGGCATAAACTGCGGCGCATCGCCCAAATGCCATTTGCCAAAAATAGCCGTGTGGTATCCCTGCGCTTTTAACATTTCTGCCATGGTGGTTTCTTCTGGATTCAATCCAATTTTTGAATTGGGCATCAGTGCTTGGTGGATTCCAATCCTGTTGGAATAGCACCCGGTTAGCAAACTGGCCCTGGAAGCCGAACAAACCGCCTGTGTGGCATAAAAACTGGTGAGCTTTACGCCTTCTTTTGCCATTTGGTCCAAATGGGGCGTTTCTATGTCCGGGGAACCAAATGCCCCAACATCTTCATACCCTTGGTCATCAGTAAAAATAATCACGACATTGGGCTGCGTTGGGGTTTCGATTTTTTCTTTTTCTTCTGATTTTTTTGGTTGGCAGGAAACTATCAAAAAAAATGACAGCACAAACCATAAGTTGGAGGTGTTTTGGAGTGTTTTCATATACCAAATATAATGAATTGCTGGATTGTGGAATTTTAATGTCTTTATCGAATTACGACGATACGAATTTATTGAAAGGGAAGGATTCCGATAAAGGTTAAAGGGATTAGCGGGCAGGGGTCAGTTGAAACTTTTAACAAACCTTTTGCCCTTGGCTTATTGATTTATCCTTTAACTATGTAGCTGTAAACTGAATGCCAAAAATTACCGCATCATACAGCGGCAATTGCTGATTCCCTGAAAGATATCGATTCCAACGGTTACCATGTGCGTTCCCGTGCTGTATGCCTGGATTTCGTTTAGGATGAGCTGGTATGAATACGCAAAGTAAAAACTTCCCTTTTTCATCCCCACCATGGGACCAACATTTAACGGGTCGAAGAATTGATCATTTAAGAAGCGGTAGCTAATCCCTGCCCAGTAATAATCTTCAAAATCCCAAAAACGAACTTTCATGTTCACATCGGTACTGGAACGGCCATCGCTTTCAAAGATTTGGTAAAAAACCGAAGGCTCCCATTCAAAATCCGACCGAATATTTTTCTTGTAGCGATATCCGGTATAAACGTAATAGTTCCTTAAAGTATTGGGCTCGTTTATCGCGAAAACATTTAAGTCTTTATTTAAAATATTAGATGCATTAAAACTGGCATAAAACCCACCGCTTCGGAACAATACTCCAACATCGAAGTTGTGATTTGTTGTTGAGCGGTTGTCTGTAATGCTTGGATCTCCCGTGTCTGGAACACCATCGCCGTCGGTGTCGAAATTGTTAATGTCCAGTCGGAATGAATTAACATTATACGAGATTCCGAAGGAAAGGAAACGGTCTTTTGCATCGTCCAGGGTAAGGTGGTGTGCAAAAGACAACCTAGCCCCAATTTGACGTGTGTTCCCATTTCTATCGTTATAAAACAAAGCCCCCACGCCTGATTTCTGACCCAAACGCACATCGCCAACCAATGTTTGGGTATCGGGTGCATCTTCGATACCCACCCATTGCGTGAGTGCATTTGCGCGTATTTTTACATAATCTCCAATACCGGCGTATACGGGGGAAATTACAAACTCGTTATCTGCCAGGTATTGTGTAAATGTTGGAAGTGTTAATTCCTGGGCCTTGGCAGAAAGCCCAACCGTTATTGCAATTATAAAAAGATACTTTCTCATCATTGTTTCTTTATCTATAAAGTGTAAAGTGACCTACAAATTCCCTATCGTCCTCATCCCCGTTCAGTTTTATAACATACCAGTAATCTCCTGTTGGCAATTGGGTTCCGTTGTAACGGCCATCCCATTCATCGCCTAAACGCAATTCGGCAACAACCCTACCATAGCGATCGTAAATCTTGGTAATTATATTTGGATACTGAATGGTGTTTTTTGGTGTCCAGGTATCGTTATTATTATCGCCGTCAGGCGTAAAGACATTGGGCACATCTACATCTACAAATTCCATTTCTATTTGTGCAATGCGTTCGCAACCATTGGCATCTATTACTTTAACTTCATAAACACCGCTCTGCCTGATTACATAAGTTGGATCGGTTCCGTTGGAAACGCCATCCACATAATATTCATAAGGCGGTGTCCCACCAGATGCTTCCATGGTAAACTCATTGATATTGCTCTGTCCAACGGCCATATTTAATGGCTCAATGGTGTCAACTGTAAAATCGACCGTGCGTTGACATCCGTAGTAAGAAACCGTAACAGTATGACTTCCGGGAGGAATGTTTGTGAATTTATTTTCAAACTGATCCGGGCCTCCGTCCATGCTATAAATTACATCGGTAAGTCCGTCTTGCGCCAAGATGATTTCCACCTCATTGGACGCCAAGTTGTCAATACATGTATAGGCTACCTGTGCTTGCGGGTCTAGGTTTACGGGAGCGTCCATAGTTACAATAACATTGGTTTGACAACCATTGGCATCCCTAACAAATACCACATAGGTTTCTCCGCCGGCTAGCCCGTCAAATGTTATTCTGTCCTGAACAAAAGCATTGTCATCCTGAGTGTTTATAGCGGTTGAATATGGTGCTGTTCCCCCTTCTATATTCAATTCAAAGCTTCCGGTTCCATCGCCAACGCAATACTCTTGATTTAAAATATCTGCTTTGGCAGCAATTGGGTTTGGTGCTACAATTTCCCTTTTGTATACATATGGATTACATCCTTTGGAATCCTGGGCGATAATGGTATAGGTTCCAGGCTCAAGATCTTCAAAAACATTTTTGCTCTGGAACTGATCCAGATTTGGAGAAATGGCATATTGATACTCGCCTGTCCCCCCTTCAAGCTCCAGTTCGATTCGGCCCAGGTCGTCTGAACACATTGGGTTGAACACAACAGGTTCTTTAGAGGTTAATGGCTGACCTTGCAGAATTTCAACTCGCAATTGTTCCATACAATCCTCACTATCTACTTGTACATAGTATACCCCTGCAGGGAGGCTGTCAAAGGTGTTTTCTTCTTGTTGCGGACGTACCACTACATTTCCTGAAACATCCATTAAAGTATATAGGTAATTTCCTAATCCTCCGGTAACATCTACTTTAATATATCCGGTTGCTTCGTTATAACAGCTCACATCTGCAACAACAGTTGGAGTAATCTCAAGTGGACGAACCGGAGAGATTGTAACGCTATTTGAGGCCCTTGAAATACATAAGTTTGCATCCCTAACATAAAACTGGAAACTTTGCTCGGCAGTAATTGGACCAGGGATATCAATTTGCGTTGTGTTATCATTGGTATTAGCACCAAAAGGTGTCCAAGGACCACTTGGTGACGTACTATACTCGTAATCGGTACCTGTTCCCCCGCTAGCAACTAATTCAAGTATTGCCCCGGTTGTACAGGTATTACCTTTGTCTAAGCCCAAAGAAGCTTTAACCTCTTCTGGTTGAGTAATCGTTACCGGATTGGTTACAACATCACAACCGTAATTGTCCATTACCGTTACGCTGTAACTTCCCGCCGGAAGCCCGGTAAATATAGCATCGGTTTGTGGCGAACCGCTTGAAACGATGTTCCCGCTAGCGTCCAATCTATTTAAAATAAACAGATAATCAACGGATGGGTCTACCGCAGGTCTACCGCCAGAAACATTAATTACAGAAATAGTAGCTGTCATCTCACCATCACATTCAATTATATCTCCTTGAATGGCACTGGCCACTATCGGTTCTGGTTGCGTTAAGGCCAATGTTTCATATACTTCATCACAGCCTTTTTCATCGCGCACATATATATCATAAGTTCCTTCGATAACATCAGTAAACACCGTTGTATCAGAGAAATCGGCATCTGAAGGTATTGTTCCTTGCGGAACCATGGCAAACTCATAGAAACCATACCCTCCTGAAGCCGAAACCGTAATTTCGCCATTTTCCAAACATGATATCTTTTTAGAAATATCGGCATCTATAGCTAAAGGATTTTCCGGTTGTTTTATATTAAAGAAACTTCTGTTAGTACAGAAAGGCGTGTTAATTTGAGTAACCTCCACATAATACGTTCCGGCAAATAAAGTTATTCCCTCGTTGTCTCCGTCTGTTCCAGATTTAACAACCGTATCGTCTTGTGCATTGTAAATAGTCCAGCTAAAGGGAACTGTATACGTATCGTCTATTAAATTAACGTCCACAATTCCTGTTTCAGAGCCAAAACATTCTACATCCTGGATTTTGGTTACTTCCACATCAAACGTATTTGGGTTGGTTAAAACTGCGGTTGTTTTGAGTTCGCAACCCGTACTAAGGTTGGTAACCGTAATGATGTAGCTTCCTATATCTAAGTTGTCGAACTGATAATCTAATGGAGAAGCATCGGTAGCATCTAAAATTGTTGAATTGGTAGAACCATCAGTACTGGCAATATGATATTGTATCTGGTCATTATCTATACCTAAAGCCGAATTAACCAAGGTTGTTTCTACCAAAACACTTCCATCGGCACCATTACACGTTGGTTGTATGGGCGTGGCCGTGATTTCATCAAACGCTACAAAAGGATCGATGGTGACATTTTCACTTGCCGGAGTACAACCATTATCATCGTAAACATTTATTTCTACATTTCCGCCCAAGGTATTGCTTACAATAAATTCTGTCGCCGTGGAACGTTGTGTAATTGTTTCTGCCGGATTTCCGTTGGTATAAATAAACTCAAAAACATAGTCGCCTGTTCCACCAGTAATCTTACCATTTATACTTACTCTTGCAATATTATTGGTATTGGTCCCTGCACTGCAAACAAATTGCGTAACAGTAGCATTAAGCCCTGTAATTGCTAGCGGTTCGCCAACAGTTACAGGCTCTGTAGCTGTACAACTATTTGTTCCTTGAGCCGTAATGGTATAAGGGCCGGCAGGCACATTCTCAAACGTATTGGTTGCTCCATTAAAAGTTATAATCCCTCCAGGATTAGGTGAGATTGAATATGTTAATGGCGTTAACCCGTTTTGTATGGCATTTACCCGTATTTTACCTGTGTTTGTTGCATTACATAAGGCGTCGATGGCGGTAGCAGTAAACTTAGGAAGTTTAGTTTCCGGTACATTTACCGTTTTATCAATGGTACAACCTACAGCATCATCGGTAATGGTAAACACATAATCACCCGCCTCCGCAGCACCATCCCATGTAGTTGAAGGTAGGGTAATATCTCCACTTCCAGTAATTCCATTGGGTCCGACAACCGTAAAGCTATAATCACCGGAACCTTGGAAAGCGCTCAATGTTATTACGGCATTACTTGCTGGTGCAGGCTCACAATCCAACAACGTAGTTACGTCTGGTTTAAAGTCTAATGGTGTAATGGTAATATCACTGTTGATAACAAAATTACATCCGTTATCATCGATAATTTCGATGGAATAGTCGCCGGCATTTAAACCGGTTATTTTATATTGATTGGCTGTGAATGTAATATCTCGCAATGCTCCATTTACTCTTAATTGATAAGGTGCAGTTCCTATATTTCCTAAATTATCAGGGTCTAAAGTAACCGTTACCGCATACGTACCTTCGTTTCCACAAGAATTGGATGCGGCGGCGGCAATTTCGAGGAGTTCTGGCTCATCAATTTCAATGTCCTGATATAGTTCACATCCTTTATCAGAAGTAACTCTAACACGATAGAACCCTGCACCATGACCCCTAAACACATTGTCGGTTCCCGATTTGGTGTCAAGAACAGATCCTTGAATGGCTCCCCCAATAGCATCAATTTGATATAAATCATAACTATAAGGCGGATTATCATTTGCTGGGTCGAGTTCTACGGTTATGGAACCATCGGTTCCACCGTTACATTTCACGTCTATTGCCGACAAGGTAAACGCTACAGGTGTTGGGGCTTCCAAACTTACCGGAACGTCTTTTGAACAATTGGTTGTTATATCTCCATCATTTAAATTATCTGTAACTCTAACAATAAAATCTCCATAAGGAACATTTGTGATAACATTCCCAAAGAATATAGCTCCGGTTACAGCAGTAGTAGGATTACCTCCCGCATCAACGTTATATATTTCATAACCATAATCACCAGTACCTCCACTTGCATTAATAGTAATTTCTCCGTTGTTCCCGGCACCATTCGTTCCCGGAGTACAAACGGGTTGTGCTGTTACCGTTAAAGAAGGCACTAATGGTGGGTAAATATCAAAATCATACCGATCAATACAGCCGTTTACGTCTTTTATACGGATGTTCTGCCCGCTGCCTGAATGTAAATCGGCTACCTGAAGTTCATCAGAAGCATCAAAAGCTGTATTTTGGAACGGTTGCCCGTTTATGCTTATTTGGTATGGAGACATTCTTGCCGAATCTAAAGAAATGGTAACACTGTATTTTCCTTCTTCGGCACATAAATCGTCTATTGTTCCTGAAATTTCCGGGGATGGGTCAAGTATAATAGATACATCAACCATATTTGTACAACCATTATTATCCATTACATATACATCCCATTCAGTATTGATAACCGGATCTAATTCAGCGCTTGCAGCAGCGGTATAATCTCCAACAGTAGGCACAATGCCATTTTCTACAAATGCAAAGGTATATGGTCCGGTTCCTCCAGAACCTCTAACAGTAACTTGTGACCCAATATTACAATTTGCATTTATATTGCTTACTGACTCTATTTTTACTTGTGAAGGCTCTCTAATAAAAAACTCTTCCGTCAATGAACATTCTGTTCCACCAATCTCTTCGAACAATACAACATATGTTCCGGGTGGAATATTTGGAATAATTCCACTTACTGTAGTTTGTGTAGCACTTAGTGCAATGGTGCCATTAGCGCCTATAATTGGAGTACTTGTTACTTTATCAAGCACTGTATATGTTAATTCTGTAGCAGCAGGGTCTATTCCACTTATAGCGTATGATACCTCTCCATCAGCAGAACCATTACATGAAACATCCTCAAAATCAAACAAATCAAACGCTAAACTAGATATAGCCGTAGTTTTTGCCTCGTGGTAAGCAACACAATTGGAAACATTATCGGTTACTTCAAAAATATATGTTTGACCAGGGTTGAGCCCCGAAAAAGTAGCCGTTTGTTCATTAACTCCCGGTCCATTCACCTTAGAATCTGGAGCCGTACCCGGTCCAAATATTTCAAAACTATAATCGCCATTTCCACCAGAAGCCGTAATATCCATTGTGGCTCCAGCAGAACAAGTTATTGCGACCGTTTCAGATTCTACACTTAAAAATGGTGTTGAAGGCATCCTTACTGGGTTTTCAATAAACTCGCATCCATTGGAATCAGTAACCCTGATAATATAATCTGCATATATATTTATGCCTACAAATGTGTGCGATGTATTTGGAGTATCATATGAACTGCCGTTGGGGTCTGTAAAAGATGTGGGGTTTCCAGAGCTATCAAATAATTCATAGGTAAAGGGTGCAACTCCTCCTTGAGTTATATTTACTTCAAAACTACCTGCATTTACATCACCAGTTGTGTCATTTACATCACATGTCATCGGATTAATAACAATTGAAGCATCTATGGCAACAGGAGACCCAACAGTAGCTGTTCCCGGGAATTCACATCCATTGCCATCTCTTACCACAAAATTGTATGGGCCAGGGCTAAGATTTGAGTATACTGATTTTGAAGTGAATAAACTACCATCAAAACTAATTGTATATGGTGATGCTCCTTTTGTTTCATCGATATCAATTTCTACTATTCCATCTGTATTACCACTACAACTTACGTCTGTTATAATTGGAGTTGCTTCAGGAGAAGTTATAGGTTGAATTGTAATTGTTCCTGTTTCAGCTATACATCCTTCATTATCAGTAATTCTAAATTTATAAGTTGTTTCAGTAGCTGGGTTGCTATAGGAATATGTAAAAGAAGTACTTCCCATAGGTAAGTTTGTACTTCCTGTATATGCTGCTCCATCAATGCTAACTTCATAACTATAATCTGGATAGCCTCCATTAATAGTTACTGTAATTTCACCATCTGGAGATATACTACAATCCAATCCTTTGCTAACAATCGAACTCGCTGTTAACTCCGGTTCAATGGTTAGGGCATCGCTGGTGTCTGGACAACCATTGGCATCGGTTACGGTTACGGTGTAGATTCCCGGTGTAACATTATTAAATATATTAGTAGTCTGAGAAGGTCTTGAAACTCCAGTGCCTGTGTTAGTAAGTACGTAGCTAAAATTTGGTGTCCCGGTATTTGCGGCTACTGTAGCTGTTAGGCTAACACCCCCGGTACTTGAGTCGTAACAAAGGTCTGTGCCTGATAAAGTTACATCTGGTAGAGCAATTTCATCCAATGTAAACGTATCGGTTACTTCGCAACCTCCGGCATCTTTAACTGTAACAGTATAGTTTCCAGAAGTATCGGTTAAACCTGTAAATTCATTACTGGCTTGGAATAGGGTCTCTGTATCATCTGGACGGGTTAATTTATACTCATAATCTCCCCAACCGTCTTCAGCGGTTATGGTTACACTTCCATCGGTATTACAGGTAATATCCTTTACCTCCATATCGGTTATTGTTAATGCCGCTGTTGGTTGGCTAATGGTAAATTCTACTTCAACAGAACAGGATTCAGCATCTGTAATTTCAATGATGTAATCGCCGGGGGCTAAATCGCTAACTGTAAAGGTATTGGATGAAATTCCAGAATCTCCCCCTTTTCCATCACCTGTATAGCTATAATCGCCTTGTGCATTGTTGACCGTAATTACTGCTTGTCCATCTGCTTCACCAAGACAAGTTATATCTGTTTGAGACTCAACAGAGGCTGTTAATCTAGGCTCAATACTTATTGGTTTATCATCGCCACAACCGTAACCGTCCCGAACATATACTGTATAATTATCTGGGGTTCTGTTTTTAAACACATATTGATTTGGAGTAGAAGGATCGGCTGGCAACCAATTTGTGCCGTCTAGACTAAACTCATAATTATCGTTACCAGCGTTAACAGTAACGGTTATATCGCCATTCTTGCCATCGTAGCATGCTTCTGCACTAACACTAAAATCTATTACTTCGGGCGCCGTAACTTCTATGCTTGCCGTTGCCGGGCTTACACATTCTTTTTCGTCTTTAACACGAATTACATAATCGCCTGCATTGGAAGCACCAGTTACCGTAAACTCATTTTCTGTTTGATATGGCGCAATAATACCTCCTGCATTGTCTTCTAATTGGTATTCAAAGTTGCCATTCCCTCCTCCAGCTGACGCTTCAATAATAGCTGTGTAACTATTATCGCATGTCATTTGTTGAATTACATCCGCAGAAACGGTTATGGCAGTTGGCTCTGGAACTGTAGCTTTAAAATCTATTTTACAAGCAGTATTGTTAACATCCCTTGCATCTCTTACATAAATGGTATAATCGTCAGCCTCTAAGCCTGAAATTGTTACAGGTGACGTTGTTTGTATTGCCGACCAATTTATATTATCGGTGGAGTATTGAAAACCATCGGAGGTATTAAAATTTTCTGCTGTAAATACAATCGTACCGTCGTCGTAGCCATTACAAGTTGTAGAAGTAGCGTCTAAAAGTTCGGCTTTAAATGCTTCTCCATTGATAGCTATTGGAACTTCTATAGTTAAATCGCATTTTTCGGGGGTTTGATATACTTTTAGACCATCTATTGCAATGTCGTTTCCTGAAGTTTGCGTTGAATAACTTTTGATTCTAAATGTAAGGTTTTCACCTACACTAATCGCAGGTAATTTTACTTCTAAATGGTGCCACTGTTCATCGTTATCAATGGGACCCGTATTATTGCTGCTTACAATAGTTCCTGCTGCATTTACCAATTCCAGGGCGATATCGGGGTCATACTGACCAGATGAAGCATATAGCAAGTTATAGACACTAATATTTACTATTATTTCCTTGCCGGTAATAACATCTTCTATTTCTTTCTCATATATAATCCCGCCTGCACCTGCCGTTTCTCCAATATTTATCGCCAAATACCTTCCATGGGGTTCCCCTTGCCCATCTGAAGGACTTCTCCATTGTTGCCCACCAAGTACTTTTAAATCACTCGTCACAACATATTCCCCATCGTCCAACATATTATCAGCATCCCCATTGGGGTCATCATTCCCATTTTGCGATTCGTATATATATGCACTATTTACATTTAGACTTTTTGTATTGATGCCCTTCCCGAAATCATCAAACAATAATTCGGAAAAACTCACATAATTCGGATTATTGTAGTGAATGGTTACTTTATGTTCTCCCGGACTTAAATTATCATAGGTAAACTCATCTCCAAAATCGCCCGTAATTGGGTTTCCGTCAACATCATAGGTGTATTCGTATTCAGGGATATCGGGTGTTACGGTAATGTTCCCGCTTCCATCACAATTGTAGGTATAATCTACTTCTGCTTCTGGTGCTTCGGGAAGGTCCGGGATTTCAACTTCCATAGCGTACGTACATCCCTTGCTGTCCCTCACATAAAGTGTATGTGTATCGGCTGCTAAATAACCTACTGGTGAAATACTATAATTAGAATCGATATCGCCATTAAAGCTATATTCGTATGGAGGTGTTCCTCCTAACGGATTTGTAATACGTACTTCTGCTAAATCTTCATCGAAAGCATCGCAACCCGGGAGCTTAGAAACCCCGGCCGATGCCGTTAACCGATCCGGTTCGGTAAGAGTGATAACATCATCGGAAGTACAACTTTGGTTTCCATAGGTCTGTGTAACGGTAACTTTATAGTTTCTTCCGGCCGGTAAATTATTAAATTCTCCCGTTGATGAATTTACGGTAGAACCATCTGGTTTTTCAAGTGAATAAGTAAGGTTGTAGCCATTGGTGGCGCCATGATTTACAGTAATTTTTCCATCGCCTGATTGGAAACAGCTTAAATCTGTCTTTGCCAATTCCCAATCGATCAGTGGTTTGTACTCTACGGTTACTGTGTTAGAAAGTGAGTTACAATTATTATCGTCGGATACCAAAAACACATAGGTTCCTTCTGCACCCGGAGCTACTGCATATACATTGGTATTATCGAAATACGCTTCTGGTGCAATTTGGTCGATATCTCCATAACTTATTGCTGGAGCTGTAGCTCCGGTTGCCGGCACATAGCTCCATACCGCATACGAATATTCCGGGGTTCCGCCTTCAACGGTTAGGGTTACCGTTCCATCATCGCAGGCAATATCCTGTTCAACAGCTGTAAGCTTCATTTCTTCGGGAGCTACAATTGTTACAGGTTTGCTGTCGGTACAGCCGTCTTCAGTTAAAACCTCAACTAGATACGTTCCAGGTGCTTTATCCGAAAATATATGATGATTATCTTCTTGATTTAACGACTTTTCTATTGTTATTGATCCGGTTTCATCCATCAACCAATAAGAATAATCTGCCCTAGCTCCATCAATTTTTACAGAAATAGATCCGTTACCGTCGTAACATAATGGATTATTGGCTATAACAGATAAAGAAAATTCCCTGTCTTCTATTTCTATATTATCAAATTTAAATAAGCAAGGGTTTCTATCTCCTTCTTCAACATCTACATTTGCTTGTCTGATATAAACGGTATAAACTCCTGCTTCGTCTATTAAAATTTCATTATCGGTTTGCCATATGGCCGTATTCGGGTCAAACGCTTGAGATGATCGTGCATAAGAAAACTCATAACCAGTACCAACTCCCGAAATATCTATTTTACCATTTGTATCACAAATAATATCTTCAGGCGTTATAATTGGATCAAGTGAGTTTTGATATGCTTTAAAAGGATATCTAGTGAAACATTTTTCATCATATGTTACTACAAGACGATACTCTCCAGCCTCTCTTAATGTGAAGTTTTGATTTGTGCTAACAGTTGTCCACGTACAACTATTGCTTCTGGTAGGACAAGTTTCTTCAGTTGTTTCATCTGCGCATCCTTCATCAAGTTTTTGCCATTCAAAAGAAGATGCTCCATTAAAATCACTTGCAGACAATGCTCTTTCGTCACCTACCCCACATAAAAAGAACAACGGGAGTAATGATCCATCATTCGAACAAATTTCTGTTTTATCAGCTTGATCCGCAAAAGGATTTTCCGGATTACTACTTCTAGGTTCTATAGTGAAGAATTCATCAAAAGCTAAACAGTTTACTATTTCCCCATTTACATATCTAGTTTCTGTCGTGGTTTTGACCACTTTATATTCCCCAAAAGTACTTGCGGTATATATTTGATTTGTTTCCCCAGAGATTTCTATCCAGTTTCCACCTGCATCTTGTCGATACCATTGATAGGTTTCAAAATTATCTCCCGCAACCAAATCTGTTGTTCCTCCACATAATGTAACCTTACTTGTTGGCTTGCAACCATCTATATCTGCTAAAAAGTTAGTAGATCCCGGAATTGCAATATCACAAGCATCATAATCGGCAACACTTGGATCATCTGAAATAATAGCTTTGTTTATTTCTCCGGTATAGGATGCATATGCTAAATTTTGGATGATATTTGAACAAGCATCCCTTAATTCATAGCAATTATCAACTACTTTTACCTTAAGTTTTATTTCATATTCAGGATCCTGAATTTCTACGTGGTTATCAGGTACATTAAAACTTACTGAATGCGTGTTTTCATCATAAGTAAAAGACACTCGTTCTCCATTTATAGAGGCTGGGAGTTCAATTCCTTCTGCTAACGGATCCACATTAATCGGCAATGCATCCCTAATTACTACATCTTCTGCATTATCATTTCCTACATTTTGGAATTTTATAACATAGTACATCTCTTGGCCTAAATCAACAACATCCCCTGTTATATCATTTCCATTGTTATCCTCAACAATTTTCGTGAGTTTTATTGTAGGTTGAATAATATCTATGGACATGGTATTGAGAAATACCCCAAAACCATCCCCGGAGGTAGAAACCCTGACGGTTAATCCTGTTTCGTTATTATCGATAACCGAATTGTTATTGTTGCTCAATTGAAAAATATCGGCATCAAAACCCAATGTATTTTCACTCTTGGTGTTTCTTGTGGTTACATTGTAACCATCTACCGTAATGTTACTGTTGAAAAAGTTGTTTTGTGGGTTTCCCGCATTTGAAAGGTTCGTGAAACTCGATTTTCCATCGGCCTTAATAGACATTTTATCTCCGGTAAGCCCTATGTCGCCTTCTAAAGTTCCAACTCCAAGCCTTGCCCGTACCGGACCGGTTGGAATGGTTTTAAACCCATTATAGCTAAACTCTTGATTAACGGTTCCGGATACTGCAACATAACCATCAAAGGTAGATATGTATTTACCTGGCATATTAGGGTCTTCATATATAATTACCAAAACCCAGCCCCCTCCGGACCCCCCTTCTTTTCTACCTTGCGAAGCCCGTACATTCCCCACAAAATAATCTCCGTTTGGATCTGCTAAAGGTGTGATCAGGTCAGTAACATCGGCATAGCACACATAACTGGTTTCCCAAAATTTTCCAGTTGGTGCCCCGTAATAGATCTCGTCATCCGCCGGAACGTCTATATAATTTGCCCCGGGAACGGCCAATTTTACTGTTTTATAATCTTTTATAGGGGTTCCTGTTTTATCGCCCCCGTTTTCACCCCTGTCGAAAGGATAAATAGCAGACCAATAAAGACCTGCATACCTGACAACTGCACATTCCTGAAGAGATAGCCTCGAACTGGACGAACTAAAAGTATCATCGCTTGAATCGATATCTATATACTCTACGTTTACATTGTTGTTGTTTTCATTACCATTGTAATCATCGTTTGAAGAAATGGAATTATCGTCTTTACTCACAACATTATTGGCAAGCATTATTAACTCTCCACGGATATTAGTTGTATGCCGTTGCGAGAATGCTTGGCCAACCTGCGCCGATAACGCAAAAATGCCTGCAAAGAATATGCATGCAATTAGTAAGTACGATTTTAGGGTAAAGTAGTTTTGTTTCATAGCTTTAAGTTTTGGGGACTTGTTACTATATATATTTTTTGTATGTCTAATATGCTTTATAAGTGCTTGCTA
The DNA here is from genome assembly GCF_037029175.1 of Galbibacter sp. PAP.153. Taxonomy (NCBI): domain Bacteria; kingdom Pseudomonadati; phylum Bacteroidota; class Flavobacteriia; order Flavobacteriales; family Flavobacteriaceae; genus Galbibacter; species Galbibacter sp. PAP.153. Next base: position 49,946 of record NZ_JAZEUN010000025.1, read on the forward strand.
AGTGCTCTTCATGGGCATTATCCAAATATCCCTTTTGTAATTAATGTTTTCCCGGTAAGAGACCATGGCCTTTTGCCAACTTTCATATTTACTTATGTATACATATTTATAATTGTTTTTTGGGTTTATAAAGAATTTGGCATTGTAGCCTTCGCCTTTTAATTTTTTAATATACCGATCGGCATTTTCGTCTTCAGCAAATACATTGGCAATAATGTAATAGCCCTTTTTGGGCGCTGTCGTTTCATGGGGAATTTCTTGGGTGAGGGCTTCAGAATATCCATATTTATCAGACGCTAATATTCTTGCCACATACCTATCGGTACAATATGATACGCCGTTATTGCCATACGTGGCGTTGTTATTGTATGACGTACTGCTATGGGCAAATGCCTCTTGCTTAGTATCTCCATTATCTTTATGCACATTCTTGTTTGCATAAGCGGTATCTGTGTTTGAATAAGAAGCTGGGTTGTTGTTCCTAACATTTAGTAACCAGACATCGCCGTTATAGGTTTGGGCAAGGTCGTCGTTGTAGGATTGCCTTGCCTGTTTTACACTGTCGTACCTTTTAATGTAAACGTACTTGAGGCCGTTCTTTTCGAAATACCCGGCATCGATTCCCTGAGCATCCAATTGGTCTAAAAACTTATTTAAATAATCGTCTGTCTTGTATACGTTAGCAATCACGTAAGCCCCGTCTTCTACATTGGCTATGGTTGTTGTAGTCATTGATGCAGTTAATACTTTGCCGGAACTTACGCTTTGCTTGCCAACTGGTTTTGGGGAAACCCTATTGCTGTTGTTTCTCTTGTTATTGTTATTAGTAGCGTATGAATATTTGCTAGCGGGATTTAATTTGTTGTACTCATTGGTATATTTTTTATCGGCTTCTTTATAGGCATCTTCATCCATTTCTTTCATCATTGCCACCACATTCTCCTTTACTTGTTGTTGGTTGGGCGCCCCTTTGTTATCGTTAATGTATTTTAGAATATAGGCAAACCTTTTATTAATGTCGTTCTTTCTGGCTTCTTCCATAGAATCCTGCTTAAACATCATTTCATCAATAATCATGTTGTTTTCGGCTACCAGTTTTCTTAGCCGGGCAATTTCTGCATCTTTATCCGTTATGGTATCTTGTGCTTCTTCATTTTCTACCATCAACAGGTTTTCGTCTTCTTCCAAATCTTCGAACACACGGTTTTCACTAAGCGTTGGTTGGAAGGAATAGGCAAAATTAATTTCGTGGGTTACCCCAAAGTTGGCCACGTCGTCTTCTATGCCTTTCTCAAAGGTATAGCCCAACGAAAGCCGTTTGGTAATGTTAAAACCAATACCAGCGGCAATGCCATAATAATCGTCGTACCCGGTTTGTAACCACCCAAGTTTGGGCAAATCTAAAATCAAGCTCCCGGACAGGTTTACATAGTCGTCGCCAACACGGCGTGCCCTTGTTAAAGCGCTGAGCCTGGCATCTTCCATAATGCCCTGCCCATTTTGAAACCGTTTGGTATACATTAAGTGCCCGGTAAAGGTTTTATCGCCAAAATCGGTTAGTGACTCTCCATTGGTTATGTTGTAATCAAATGCGTTTTCGGCATACACACCAATGTCGAAATTTCCCAAAGAAAGGTTTATTCCCGGCTGAAAGGTCAACAAAGAACCGTCCTGAAGGTCGGCAATCAACGGGTCGTCTGGCTGTCCCGTATTTATATTGCCTTTATCAATGCCACTATTGTAATACGATAAATTGAAACCGAATGTAAGATTGCTTCGTTCTGCCAGCCTGATTCCATATGCGTAATTGGCGATAACACCAAAATTGGAAATGGTCCCGAATTTTTGATGGTAAATACTAAGCCCAAGCCCAGACCTATCGCTTATCCTTCCGGAATAGCTTGCCAAATAGGTTTGGTAATTGTCTTCAAAGCTTACCCATTGGTTTCTGTGATAAAAATTCAAATAAGAAAAATCTTCGTTTACCGTTGAAAAAGTCGGGTTGATCAAAAAACGGTCGAACTTCAAAAGGTTTTGTGCAGGGATCTCAATGGATACAACGGCCTCGTCTTCCTGCCCGAAAAGGGAGCAAGTACACAGCAGTAGGACTAGGATTGAGAATAACCTGAGCTTCATTAGTTTATTTGATCACGGTAATGGTACCTTGTTTTAATGTTTCTTTTCCTTTGGTAATTTTGTAATAATATATGGGCGGCCTTCCTCCGGTATACATAATGCTGGACGACTCTGGCCAATTGTTTTGATAGGCCGATGCTTGGTATATTGGTGCTCCGGACTGCTCGTAAATGTTTACTGTAACGTCTTTTTGGTATGCATACGAGTTTGGTATGATCCACAAGTCGTTAAAGCCATCTCCATTGGGTGTTATAACGTTTGGAACTACGTAGCTCACTAAATTGGTAAACTTAACGGTTTTTGTAGCTTGGCACTCCCCAACGGAAGCCAATAATGTATATTCGCCTTCTTCGGATAAAGTTACCGATGGCCCGTTGCTTATCAATTCGTTCTTGGTGTTAAACCACTGGTAAGCATCTCCTCCCGAAGCTGTAACCGTTTTTGTTTCCCCCTCGGGAACGGCTATGGTTTCTGGGGCATCAATGGTAACCAGGGAAGCATCGAATGGGTTAATCACAAATTCGTTTGATGCTACCGAACAGCCGTAGGCACTTACTTTTAATTGATATGTTCCTGAAAGGTTGGTAGCGAAATTCGGAGTATTCTCAGTAAGTTCAACATTGTTCCTATACCATGTGTATGTATATTTTTTGTCTGTAACGGTAGAAGTAATTTCAATCGTGTTACCGCTATCGCAAGCAACATTTCCGTTGCCTGTAATCTGCGGGGAAATATGCAAGCCTAATTTTACGTTAAACGCTTCAGAAGTAACCCTCTTGCCGTTTTCCATGGTAACAACCAAGGCATATTTGCCGTTGTTTTCCGGGCTTGAAACTTCAATGCTTTTGGATGCTTCTCCTGTTAAGGGATTTCCGTTATATACCCATTGGTATGAAAACCCGTTCCATGCAGACTGCGGAATGTTGTATACTTCTTCTGAAGTTGCATTGGCTTCTATTTTATCAAGAGATATGGTAACCGAGCTATTGTTGCAATCGCTATAATTTGAAGACGAAACATACGCCACATAATCTGAAGGCTCTACAATTGTAATGGCATCCGAAGTTTTACTGGCAATACATCCGTCGGTCTGCGAAACTTTTACGTAGTAGTCGCCGGGAACGCCCACAACAAGCTTGTCGGCACTTTCATCGGCCAACAGTTGGCCATTTCTATACCATTGGTAACTGGCCGAAACCGCCGTTGTTGAAGTTTGAAGTGTAAGCGTTTGCTGTGGCAAAAGCACCGTGCCGCCAAGCGCCTCAAGACTTAAATCAAAGCCTCCCGCCTCTATTTTCACCGTCGATGTTTTTTCTTTACAGCCACCGGGCTGTTCCAGTTCCACGTAGTAATCGCCGGCAAAACCGGGGTCGCTGCCATTTACCACCAGCGTGTTGCTGTGGTTTTTTTCAAGTAGCTCGCCGTCTTTGTACCAGCCATATGTCATGGATGGATCATCCAGATCCGTGGTCAAGGTATATGTTTGGTCTTGGCAAAGCGATACTTTCTTAGCGCCTATCAATTCTACGCCTAAGGAATTTTCAATATAAACCTCTACCAAGTTGGAAGCCGTTGATGTTGAGCAATAGCTTCCATAATCAATTTCGGCAAAGTAAATCCCAGGCTCGGTAACTTCAATGGAAGATTCGTGTTTTCCCGGTATCATTGCCATGTCTTTGTACCAATTGTACGAAGCTTCATTTGGGTAGTTGTCTACTTCCAGATAAACGGTAGCGGCCTCGCAAACCGAAGCTTCTTCAAAATTGTTAACCACCAATGGCTCGGTTACATTGAGGTAGTAAGCGCCAAAGGGGTCACTGGCCGGGCTTGTCTTGGCTGGATTTGTGCTCCTTATACGTACTTTGTAGTTTTCACCACGCACGTCTTGGGGCATGTTGAACTCAACGTCAAAGTCGAATACCGTATTTTTGTCAGAAATGGTTGCAAGTGTTGTAGGGGAAGAAAAACTGCCGTTGGCATTGGAAAGTTCAAGCACGAATTTATTATCGGATTCCACAATTGGGTTGGGATCCCATTTAAATTCAACGGTAAAGCTATTGTAGTCTTTGGAAGCGCAAGCATCTGAAAATCCCAAGATGGGCTTTTTTAAATCTTGCGAATACACTGTAGCAGCTCCTATGAGCATAGACAGTAGGCAAAGACGAATAGATTTTTGGTGTAAAGTTCTATTCATAGTTCATGGTTTATTTTGGGCAAACACAAAGTAACAACTTTCTGAAATAGAAAACCAAAGTTATTAGATTTTTTCAACAATTCTTACAAATTGTGGTGAAACGCCCGTTTTTATATGCCAAGAAGGTATTTCGTAAAGTTATTCACATTTTTAAGACAAAACATACTCATCGGTTTGTAAAAAAATAACCCAAAAACCTATGTTTTTATAGGATTTTAAAAATTTTACCTTCTGGAAAATCTCATAAAAAATTCTGTTAATAACTTAACCAAACCCCACTTTTTCCATTTTGGGGCATCCACATCCATAAAACCCTAAAATTTACGTAATTTTGCAGCTTATAAGTTTTAAAAAATGGCAGAAGAAGCAAAATCATTAAATTTTATAGAACATATCATTGAAGACGACCTAAAGGAAGGCTTTAACAAAGAGGGCCTTCGTTTTCGTTTTCCGCCTGAGCCTAACGGTTACCTGCATATTGGGCACGCAAGTTCCATTTGTTTAAATTTTGGGCTGGGCGAAAAATACAGTGCCCCGGTAAATTTAAGGTTCGACGATACCAACCCCGTAAAGGAAGAGCAAGCGTTTGTCGATGCCATTAAACGCGACGTTGAGTGGCTCGGGTATAAATGGGACGAAGTGCGGTATGCATCCGATTATTTCCAGCAATTATACGATTGGGCTCTGGTACTGATAAAAAAAGGGAAGGCTTATGTAGACAGTCAGCCATCCGAAAAAATAGCCGAACAAAAAGGCACACCCAACACACCTGGAACAGAAAGCCCCTATAGAAATAGAAGCGTTGAGGAAAACTTATCGCTTTTTCAACAGATGAAAAACGGGGACTTTAAAGAAGGGGAGCATGTTTTGCGTGCAAAAATAGACATGGCTTCTTCTAATATGCTCATGCGCGACCCCATAATGTACCGCATTTTGCACAAAGCGCACCACCGAACAAATACCGATTGGTGTATTTACCCCATGTACGACTGGACACATGGTGAAAGCGATTATATCGAGCAAGTGTCGCATTCGTTTTGTACGCTTGAGTTTGCCATGCACCGCGATTTGTACAATTGGTTTTTGGAACAGGTTTATGACCCAAACAAGGTAAAACCAAAACAACGCGAATTTGCCAGGAGGAACTTAAGCCATACCGTGGTAAGTAAGCGCAAATTGCTCCGCTTGGTGGAGGAAGGTGTTGTAAAAGGTTGGGATGATCCCCGCATGCCAACAATTTCCGGATTGAGAAGGCGCGGTTATACCCCCGATTCCATAAAGAATTTTGCCAAAACCATTGGTATTGCCAAGCGCGACAACCTTATTGATGTCTCTCTATTGGAATTTCATGCACGGGAAGACCTCAACAAAAAGGCTCCACGGATTATGGCGGTTTTAAACCCACTTAAGGTGGTAATTACCAATTATCCAGAAAATACCGATGAGTATTTGGAAGCCGAAAACAATCCCGAAGAAGACGTGCTTACCTACAGAAAAGTGCCTTTTTCTAGAGAAATTTACATTGAACAAGAAGATTTCAGGGAAGAAGCCAATAGAAAGTTCTTCCGATTAAAACTCGGGGGCGAGGTACGCTTAAAAAATGCATACATTATCAAAGCTGAAAAAGCTGTTAAAGATGATCAAGGGAATATTGTTGAAGTACATTGCACATACGACCCATTGAGCAAAAGTGGAAGCGGGACGCCCGAAAGCCAACGAAAAGTAAAAGGGACCTTACATTGGGTTTCCATTCCACATGCTAAAGAAGTTGAAGTTCGGGAATACGACCGCCTTTTTACCGAAGCAGAGCCAGATAGGCACGAAGGAAAAGATTTTTTGGAATTTGTAAACCCAGATTCGCTTCGCATTGTAAAAGGTTATGTAGAACCCAGTGTTGAAACCGCCAAAGAAGGCGATCATTTCCAGTTTCAGCGTATCGGGTACTTTAACGTAGATCGTGATACAACCCATGAAAAACTGGTGTTCAACAAAACTGTTGGCCTGCGCGATACTTGGGCAAAAATAGACAGTAAGTAATATTCTTAATAAAAATATTTCGCTATAAAGGCACGCTGATTCAGGGTGCTTTTTTATTTCTTTAACATAGTGTGTTAATAATAGGCTAATTAGGCGCTTTTATTCGTAAAATTCTTTCAATTTACGTATCTTAGGTTACATAGAATTTAGTATTTATATTAATCAGAAAAAAAATAAAACTATGTCAAGCAACACAGGAAATACATTATTAGCATTACTTACCGGCGCAGCCATTGGGGCTGGTGTTGGAATTTTGTATGCTCCCGATAAAGGAGATGTGACCCGAAAAAAAATTAAAAAGAATGCAAAGAAAACTCAAAAAGAGTTGGAAAAGCAACTTAAAAAAACAACAAATCAACTTTCGGCCAAAGCAAATCATGCCCGAACAGAATTTGAACACAAACTGGAAGACACGTTGTCCAGCATGAGCTATAAGGCCGATGATATTTTGGTGGCCCTGGAAGAAAAGTTAGAAGAACTAAGGGCCAAAAACGCCAAACTACAAAAAGAAGGCGTTGTAAATAAAATAGAAAGCAAAGTTGCAAAAGCAACCAAATAGATAGCTTAATATGGCATTTAACGATTTGTCTGAAAATTTTGAAGGACTTAATAAGAGTACACAGGAGTTTGTTGAAAAAAATTACGAGTACTATAAGTTAAGCATCTTTAAAACACTTACCAAAGGAACCTCTTCAATGGTCTTGTTTATGTCCATTGGAGCTGTTCTTTTTGGAGCAATGCTATTACTAACCTTTGCAATGGCATTATTTATAGGTGCTTGGCTGGATAATTTAGGGCTCGGATTTTTAATACTGGGCGGTATATACCTTATAATTGCGCTTGTTGCATATTATGGGTTTAGAAAAACCATTGAAAGGAAAATATTAATTAAAGCCTCAAAAGATTTTTTTGATTTTGACGACTAGTCCTCTTGTATCAGCTAAATTAGCGTGGGAATAACGGTTGAAGATAAAAAAAGATCAAAAAAATTGATGGAATAATGGCTTTTTAGCACGAAGCATGGATTCCCTCTTTTAAAAAAACTGAACGAATGAAAAGGATTTATACCTCATTTGAAGAAATTGACAAAGACCTAAAAGTTCTTAAACTTCAAAAAGAAATTCATAAAGAAGAAATAAAACTGAATTATAACGGCTTAAAAGACGATTTGGGGTTTTTGAACGTAATAGGCAAAACCACGGGCTATATTGTCAAGCGTGCGTTAGCACTTAAGGTAATGCGCAAAATATTTGGTTAAAAAATCCTCCCCAAACTTTGGTTATGTTGTTTGGTATATGTCGGGGAAAAAGGGCTGTTAAAATTCAGTTGGAATTTTAACAGCCCTTTTTAAGCTTTTTTAGCTAACGTTGCAATTTTCGCAATCGGTTCATAAAACCGTTTTCCATCTCCTAAAAAGTCCAACATTATATTTGTGTCTATAAAAATTCCTTTGCTCATAGAAGCCTTCCCTAAATTGGGTAAGGCTACAAGGCTACAGTTGACCTTGTGATTCGGTTTATAAATTATTTTTGCGGATACTTTGTCGGCAACAGTTTTAATTCTTTTTGTTCCACTCTTCAATTAACCTGAACGTTTTACTGTTCTTTACAATATCTAAATGTTTTACATTTTCTAATATTTCAACACGCACAAATTTTTTAGCGGGCTCAAATACAACTGGAAATTGTTCAGGGTAAAAGCTTTCATCCTCATTACCGACCATGACCAAACATGGTATATCAATGTTTTTTATTTCATTTTGATGGTCTTTTGTGTCAAAATTCATTGTCAAATTGTATGAATAGGAAGGGACTTGTAGGCTGTCATTAATGTTTTCAGGACGATTAAAAAACAATACAGGTAAGTGATTTAAGCTTTTCACATGGAAGTTATTTAGCATAGAAAGTCCGATGATTCTTTTTAAAGCGACTTTCACCCACCCTCCACTATTGGGTTTTACCGTGGGCGCCTTATAACCTAAATAGGGTGCGAGTAAAATGGCTTTATCCACTTGAATGTTTTTTGGATTTCCAATGTACCTCAAGACAAATCCTCCACCCGATGAATGCCCAGCCAAAATGGTTTTATTTGCATAAAGATTTTTATTGCTAAATTGGATTAAATCTTCGATATCGTTTTCAAGTTGTCCAATAAAATCAATATCACCTCGCCTTCCTTTATTTCTTCCATGTCCTCTTATATCGGGAGTTATTACCGTAGCAATATTTTTACTTGCGATTTCATTTGCAATTTCTGACAAGTATCTACTTTCAGATCCCGAGCCGTGAATCAGAATCATCACATCTTTACTCTGACTTTTATAAATTCTACTAAAAATTTCATAGCCATCTCTCATTTTTAGCCATTGTTCAGTTCCTAAAGTTATTTCTGTGTGTTTTTTAACAGAACTATAATCATAATTCTTTACATTTTTTTCAAGTTTAATCGGCCAGTAAATGAGAGCTAAACAGATTAGTGTATAAATAAAAAGACCTATTAAAAGTGTCTTGATAATTCGTTTAAAAATTTTGTGTCGCATTTTTTCAGTTAATTATTTCTCGCCAAAAATGAATCTAAAATCCTATTGTTAGAAAAATTAAATTCTGAATTGTTGCTTTTAAAGGATGAGTTGTCAAACTGTTGCCAACGGTTCTCGTGCATGGCTCGTTGTTAGCTCAGATTTTCTACTTTTGACCAGCACCTAAATATGGGAGGAGGTCAGTCATTTTTAGGTAAACTACAGTGTACTGTATTCTTTAATCCGTAATTTTATAATATTCTGTTTCAGCTCCATCTCTTCTGGTCACAATCAACTTATTAGAATCCAGATATTTTATTCCAGTAATCGTTTTTAGAACTCCAAAGTCATTCTCAATTTCAAAGCCTTTGCTTTTTTTTAGAATCCTAATTTCAGGAACATTTTCTTCAACTGGGTTTAAAGTACCATCTTCATTAATTACGAAAACCTTAAACTTGCCTTTCCCGTTTTTGAATTCATTTCTGTATAAACGATTTATGTCAGAATCTTTCTTTTTCCAATCGCCCCTCAAATAAGTTTCAACATCTTTTTCAGTTTTACAGCATTTTAATTCTTGTCCGAGTAAAGTCAGTGGTAAAAAAGGCAATATTAAAATCAAAGCTTTTTTCATATTTTAGGTTTTTTTATAATGTACACAATGGCCTAGTATAACCGTCAGTTACGGGTTAATATGCGTTTGTTTTCGGTTTGGCACAGACGTTAGCAAAAATTTGACATAGCGTTGATATTAATTTTTCATTGGATTCATAACTTTAAGTATGCAAGGCAAAGTATCCATCCGAGCAACTACCTTTATAGATTAGTCGTCTTCATACTCAGTAGTAAAGGCAATGTCCTTTCCTTCAGCTCTTGCTTGATGCACCATTTGTTGCATGTGCTCTGGAAGCGTATCCACGGGAACGATAAGATCATTTACCATGACCAGATTGTTAAAAGGGTTATTTTGTTCCATTGCAGAAGTAGAGAACTCCGGGTTAAAATGCCACATATCGAACATTTCTTTAATGAACGCAGCTTTGTTAGTTATCGTGGAGGATTTGGTGCCAAAGTAGTCATGGATTTCTTTGGAGGGGATATAAGGATCAAAAGATTTATCAAACAGGAAATTGATGGAACCTATAGCCTGTATTACAGCAGCGGCCCATATTTCCAGTTTACCCCTTTTAAAAGGGACTTCTCTTTTCCTGCCCATTTTTTTGATAAGCTTTTGGCAAAGTTCAGCATATTCCTCATTAAGTTTTTTGGCACAAAAGGTTCCGGTTAGTTCCAGGAGTTGTTTTTGTCTTTCTTTAACCTGTTCTTTGGTCATTGTTTGATTTTTTATGGTTTATCTGTAGGGTATCCGGGTAGGAGTTCCTCAAGTTTTTGGATGCTGTGATCCGGTATTTTCTTCAGGGTTTCTTCCAACCATACTTGCGGATTGATTCCCTGCACCTTACAACTTCCAAAGAAGGAGTATATCATAGCTGCATTTTGGACAGCCTTATGGAAACCTGCAAACAAGAGGTTTTTTCTCCCGAGAGCTTGGGCATAGTAGGCTAACCAACCAACTACCGGTTCAGTCAACACGGCGTTTATGTTTGGCCGTACCGACCACACGAACGCTTAGTTATTGGGCAACGTTTTTATTTTCGTATTTTTTTATTTCGTCCAATTCCGCTTTTTTTTCATCACGTTCCTCTTCAATGTCATAATCATCTTGAAGTCCAAGCCAAAATTTTGCAGAATTTCCGAAATATTTACTCAAGCGCAGAGCTGTATCAGCGGTTATTCTGCGTCTACCTTTTATTATTTCTGAAATCCTAGTTTGTGGTATTTTTAAATCTTTAGAAAGTCTATAAGCCGAAATTTCAAGTGGCTCAAGAAATTCAAAATTCAAAACTTCACCAGGATGTACATTTGCTAATTTTTCCATTTCTTTTATTTTTTAATGATAATCAATTATTTCAACCTCTCTTGCATTTCCGTTATCCCACTGAAATATTATCCTCCATTGTTTGTTAATTCTAATGCTATAAAATTCGTTTAGTTTTCCCGTCAATTTTTCCAGTCGGTTGGAAGGTGGAATTCTTAAATCCGCAATGTCTTGAGAGTTGTTAAGCATTCTCAATTTTCTACGTCCCACATTCTGTATTTCAATCGGCATTTTTTTGACTCTGATACCGCTCCAGATTTTTTCGGTTTCTTTCGAACCAAACGAAATTATCATAATAATTTTTTACGTTACTAACGTCAAAGGTAAGTAAAAAATTTGTTTTGTGCAAATGTTGCCTAACGTGTTTGTGTCGAGTAGGAGAAGGGAGTTTCACCCTTCCCCTCTCACAGAATCGTACGTGATAGTCTCCCGTCATACGGCTCTTCTAATTCAATCTACAAATATAAGCTCATCCTCTTTCAAGTTGGCAAATCGTATTTTAAATTAGCTTCGGGAGTATCAATATCAAAACTACCAAAACGGCTCTTCAGTGTCTTTTTACCCTTACCGTTGCGCTTATTGCCCTTGGTGCGCTCCTGATCATCAAGATGGGCATCCATCTCGGCTTCCAAGGCCTTTTCTATCACGTTCTTTAACATCGGGGCTAAGGCGCCGCCTTCCCCGAAGAGGTTCTTCCCTGACATAAACTGTTCAAGAACCTGTTTTTCAAATGATTGTTGTTCGTCGTTGCTCATAAGTACTATCTGAATAAAATTAATAATTTAAATCTATTCAGACAGAGTTCAGTTTACACCCTCCCATAAACTCCCCTTAAAAAATAAATCAATCCCCATAGTAGGCTAACCGACCAACTGCCGGTTCAGTCAACACGGCGTTCATGTTTGGCCGTACCGACCACACGAACGCTTAGTTATTAGCACACGTACTTTTTTCGTTCCGCTTGTCCGTCAGCGTTGGGGAAATCATACTCTTTGCCAAGTTTTGGTTTGCGTGTCGGCTGGCTGGTGCGACTTGGCAATGTGTATGGTTTTAGCGTTGGCATTATTTCCGTTTTTTGTTTTCTATCTTTTTAATCGCTTTTTCAAAGTCGCCTTCACCGATTGTTTTCTGTTGGTTTTCTTTAAATTTCTCGTATTCCCGTTCCGCATTTGCTTTTCCAATTCGTGGGAGATGCTTCCCGCATTGTTCAGTATTTCCCTATCGTTGAGTGTCAAGAAACCATTTAACTTCTCAATCCAATCTTTCATATACATTGGCACTCTTCGTTGGGCTTGTCCTTGTGCGAAAATCAGGTATTGCTCCACCAAATTGTTCAAAGCGGATAATTCTTCTTCGTTCAAGTAATTCTTTGCAATGGAAACATCTGGTTTTCGGATTTGAGTGCCTCTCCAAGTGGTCAAACCCATATTCTTTTTTGAACTGTCGGCTCTTTCACTGATTATTTCGGCTGCCGTTTGCCCTGTAATTGCCCAATGTAGTTTGTTCTGAACTGTTTTGAAGAACTCAATGCTGATGTCCAAAGTAGGGTCATAATCCACACTTGTGGCGTAAATGTCCGTAATTTTTCTGTAAAACCGTTTTTCGGAAGTACGAATATCTTGTATCCGTTTTTCCAATTCTTCAAAATAGTCAAACGGCAAATCGGGATTTTTCAAGCGTTCGTCATCCAAAACAAATCCTTTTACAATGTATTCCCTTAAATGCTGGGTAGCCCATTGCCTGAATTTCGTTGCTATATGCGATTTTATACGGTATCCGACCGAAATGATAGCATCAAGATTATAAAAAACCTGCTTTCGTTTTACCTCTCGGCTTCCCTCTTGTTGAACTATTAAGAATTCCTTAATAGTTCGATTTTCTTCCAATTCGCCTTCATCAAAGATGTTTTTGAGGTGCATATTGATATTGGGAATGGAAGTCTGAAACAACTCCGCCATCAGTTTTTGGGTAAGCCAAACGGTTTCGTCCTGAAAACGCACGTCCAATTTGGTTTCTCCGTTTTCGGTTTGATAAATGACTATTTGGGATTTGTTTTCTTCCATTTTGTTTGCTGTTAATTGTCTTTTATTTTCATATCATTCATTTCAGTTTTTATCAATTCCCTTGCATACACTGACCCAATTTATGGGACTTAGAAAGGTTAATACCCCATTGGCATTAAACAAGCCAATAAATGTATGCAGCTCTCTGCCATTGCCTACAACCTTAAAAAGTATCTGAAGTTCATCCAAAAACATGCTAAAAGTGGAGTGGCAAGCTTAAAAGTCTCGTCTTCTTTTTTAAAAGCCCTTCAAAAACATATTTTATGCTGTT
>NZ_JAZEUN010000026.1:0-61509 GCF_037029175.1 Galbibacter sp. PAP.153
TTAACTTAACACTGTTTCTTAAACTGTTCATAATTAAAAATTTAAAGGATTAATATTATTTTTAGCCGTAAATTCGGTTCATTCAAATTCAACAGTACAAAGATTATATCCCCTTGGTTGCCTATTCGGTTATTACGTGGTTACTTTCGCTTAAATTCGGTTGTAAACATTTGTAATCGTTTGTAAATAACTAATAACATCAGTTGCATATGGAAACTATAAGTAAAATAGCACTTAGAAACCTTCAAATTGAAGATTACCTGGAACTTCGTTCGTCCATGATTGAAGCCTATAGCGGACTCGACGACGCCCCTTGGAAAGAGCACGAAATAAAAAAATTGCTCAACATTTTCCCAGAAGGCCAATTGGTAATACTTGTAGACGGAAAAGTTGTAGGTTGTGCGTTGTCATTAATTTTAGGTGAAGCCGATATAGACACCAATCACACTTACGAAGAAATCACTGGAAATTATACCTTTTCTACCCATAATCCGCTAGGTAATATTTTGTACGGCATCGATGTTTTTATTCATCCAAAATACAGGGGCCTACGTCTGGGCAGAAGGCTGTACGATAAACGCAAAGAACTTACGGAACAGCTCAACCTAAAGGGCATTATGTTTGCCGGGCGTATTCCAAACTATAGCAAATACGCAAAAGAGATCAGCCCGAAGCAATACATAGAAAAAGTACGGATGAAAGAATTGTTCGACCCTGTTTTGGCATTTCAGCTAAGCAACGATTTTCACGTGAAAAAAATATTGAAAAATTATCTTGAAGGTGATGTGCATTCGTTGGAATATGCTGTTTTGATGGAGTGGAACAATATTTATTACGACGAAAGCCCAAAACTTATCAACGCAGCAAAATCGGTAGTGCGCCTTGGGCTGATACAATGGCAAATGCGGCCCTTAAAAAATCTGGATGCCCTATTCGAGCAAGCAGAATTTTTTATTGATGCCGTTTCTGGTTATGAAAGCGATTTTGCCTTGTTCCCAGAGCTCTTTACGGCACCTTTGATGGCCGATTACAATCACCTCAACGAAGCAGATGCCATTAGGGAATTGGCAAAATATACAGAACCCATTCACCAAAAATTTCAAGAATTTGCCATTTCGTACAATACCAATATCATAACTGGCAGCATGCCCCATATAATCGACGGAAATCTTTACAATTCCGGTTTTTTGTGCAAAAGGGACGGATCTTCAGAAATGTACACCAAAATACACATAACACCCAATGAAGTGGCACATTGGGGGATGAAAGGGGGAGACGTGATAAAAACCTTTGATACCGATTGCGGAAAAATTGGCATCATGATTTGTTACGATGTTGAGTTCCCGGAATTGAGCAGACTATTGGCAGACGAAGGCATGCAACTCCTTTTTGTGCCATTCCTTACCGATACCCAAAACGGTTACACGCGTGTTAAGAGTTGTGCACAGGCCCGTGCCATAGAAAATGAATGCTACGTGGCCATTGCAGGCTGTGTTGGAAATTTACCCAAAGTAAACAATATGGACATACAGTATGCGCAAGCTGCCGTTTTAACACCGTCTGACTTTGCATTTCCCAATAATGGCATAAAAGCAGAGGCCACCCCAAATACCGAAATGACACTTTTAGTTGATGTAAATCTCGACCTTTTAAAGGAATTGCATGAGCATGGAAGTGTTAAAATTTTAAAAGATAGGCGATTAGATTTGTATGAAGTGAGAAAAAAATAGTATATTTAGAGGATATTATCCCCTAAACCTCAAAATAAATGATAATTAATTTAAAAGGAGAAGTATGGAAAGACTTCTCAAAAGAAGAATGGAAAGAAAATGAAAAGTACAAAATCTCCAACTACGGCAGGATTATAAGCTACAAATACAAAGAAGATGGAGAAATTATAAAGCCGGGGCTGGTTGGTGGCTATGAAGCCATTACCGCCATTAAAAAGGACAGAAAAAACGAGCTGCTGTATATACACACAGGGCTGTGGCAATTTTGTTTATAGACAACCCCGAAAAATTAAAATTTGTAATTCATAAAGACCATAACAGAACTAATAACGACTACACTAATTTGCTATGGGTAAACAGGAAACAGCTTACCGAGCACAATAAAAACAGTCCTAAGATGCTTGCCGCCAAAGAAAAAAGAAAAACGCATAGAACGTATGCAAAACTCACCGAGGCAAAAGTAAGGCTCATAAAACGAAAAATAAACGATCCCAACCGCAGGACCCGGTTAAAAATGATTGCAAAACAATTTGGTATCTCCGAAATGCAATTGTACAGAATCAAATCTGGCGAAAATTGGGGAAGCGTAAATCCATAATCCAGAGGCTACAATGGGCAAATATTGTCTTGAATGTAATGGAAAAATTATTGGTAGGTCCGAAAAAAAATATTGCAGTGACTATTGTAGGAACACCTACAATAATAAACTAAACAAAGACAATAAAAACCTAATACGTAATATTAATAACCGCCTTAGGAAAAATTATAGGATCCTGGAAGAATTAAATCCCGATGGCAAAACAAAAACCACAAAATCCAGATTATTGGACAAAGGGTTTGATTTTGAGTACATAACCAATACATATACAACAAAAAAGGGAACAACCTATTTCTTTTTATACGATATAGGTTACCTCCCTTTGGATAATGATTTTTATATGCTCGTACGCAGGGAAAGGTAATAAATCAATAATTATGGCTGCTAAGTTTTAATGCGGCAACCACAATATCTTTCCTGCTTATTTGTCCAACCAGTTTTCCGTGCTCCATGACGGGCAGGCGCCTTCTATGCCCCTTATAAAATCGGGACGCGGCATCAAAAATATTCATGTCGTGCGGTATGGTCTCTACGTCTTTCGTCATGAAATTTTCAACATTTTTCTCAAGAATGGGCATATTAAAATAACGGCTTTCAGAAATTTGTTTCATACAATCGGCTTCAGAAATAATCCCCATTAAATGTCCGTATTCATTACATACGGGGCCTCCCGAAATCCGATGTTTTATAAACAGCTCCATAACTTCCAATATGGATTGTTCAGGTCTAAATAAAACTAAATTCTTAGTCATATAATCTTCGACTAGAATCGGAGCCTTGTATTCTTTCTTTTGCTCTTCCCGTGCTCCCTGGAAACTTTTAATGCCCATATGTATCCTTTTTTAAGTTTGGTGTAAATTATAAAGTTAATGAATTTTTGCTAATTAAAATATATTATTCTTAATGAAATAGTTAATTTTTATCAGTTTATTAAATTTATAAGCTTCGTAAAATTATTCATACTTTAATTTTTATAATTACATTTATAATAGCCAAAAAAAATTGCATGAAAAACCTTACTTCCATTTTAACCTTTATTGTTTTTGTTGCATTAGCCACCTGGCGCTTCTATGATTTAACGCCGCAAGCGGAATATGCTCCTAAAGAAATTTCGACCGAAAATGTTTTAAAGCACATTAAAACAATTTCCAAAAACCCTCATTTTGTGGGGACTGAAGCTCATGAAAAAGTAAAACAATACATTATCTCTCAATTACAGGGCATGGGCCTAAAAACAGTGGTGCAGCAAGGGTACACCAGCGGGGACTGGGGAAATTTAAGTAAGGTCGAAAATATTATTGCAACAATAAAAGGAACCGGAAATAGCCAAAAAGCACTTGTGCTCATGTCTCATTACGACAGCAACCCTCATTCTTCCCTTGGCGCAAGCGACGATGCCGTTGGTGTGAGCGTAATTTTGGAAGCCGTTAAAAGTTTTATTGAAAAAGACAAAGCACCTAAAAACGATATTATTATACTATTTACAGATGCCGAAGAACTTGGGCTAAACGGGGCTCAGCTTTTTGTAAAAGAGCATCCTTTGGCGCAAAAAATCGGACTTATTTTAAATTTTGAGGCTCGGGGAAGTGGTGGTCCAAGCTATATGCTTATTGAAACAAACGGGGGCAACAAAAACATGATCGAAAGTTTCAATAATTCAGGAGTACAGTTTCCCGTAGCAAACTCGCTGGCTTATAGCATTTATAAAATGCTACCAAACGATACCGATTTAACAGTATTTAGGGAAGATGCCGATGTTGAAGGATTCAACTTTGCTTTTATCGACGACCATTTTGATTATCATACAGCAAACGATAGTTACGAAAGGGTTAACAAGAAAACGGTACAGCACCAAATATCTTACCTCCTCCCTTTGCTGGACTATTATGCCAATTATAATTTAAATGAAATCAAGGCCAATACCGATTATATTTATTTCGATTTTCCCGTTTTTAACTTTGTATACTATCCATTTAGCTGGATTTTCCCGATGCTTATCCTTGCAATAGTACTGTTAATTGCCTTTGTAATTATAGGAATTAAAAATAAAAAGTTAACGGGAAAGGGTATATTTAATGGTTTCCTTGCTTTTTTTATATCGTTTATCCTAGCCGGGTTAATAGGCTATTTTTGTTGGCCCGCCTTGAAAGGCATATACCCACAATATGCCGATATTCTACAGGGGTTTACATACAATGGACATTTTTATATTGCCGGGTTTACAGCATTAGCTTTTGGTATTAGTTTTTATATATACTCAAAATTTAAAAAAACTACTGCATCAGAGTTGTTAATAGCACCCATTTTCATGTGGATACTTATTTGTTGCGCAACAGCCATGTATTTAAAAGGCGCCAGTTTTTTTATAATTCCTGTTTATGGGGCATTGGCGGCCTTGTTCATATCCATTAATAAAAAGAGAAAAAAGCCGGCAACATTATTTTTAATCATTCTTTGCGTGCCCGCCCTTTGGATTATTGCTCCCCTAATACAAATGTTCCCTATAGGTTTGGGCTTAAAAGTATTGGTATCTTCTTGTATTTTAAGCGTTTTGCTTTTTGGTCTGCTATTACCCATTTTTGGACCGTACAAAAACAAAAAAATCTTTTCGTTACTAAGCTTTGTTGTATGTGCATTTTTTTTGGTAGCAGCTCATTTCCAATCGGGTTTTACCAAAGAAAGACCACATCCCACCAGCCTTGTTTATATGCTCGATGCCGATACCAACAAAGCAGAATGGGCAACTTACAACCATGTTTTAGACCCATGGACAGCACAATATTTAGGGAATGAAAAACAAAAACCCGGTCCCGGCAATGATTTTAGCAGCAAATACGGCACTGGATTTTCATATATTTCCAAAGCGCCGCTTAAAAATATCCCGCCACCCGATATTGCTATCATTTCCGACACCATTTATACCGATAAAAGGCATGTAACTCTTTGCGTTACACCGCGCAGAAATGTTAATAGGTTGGAAATTCTAACTAATGATGTAGAAATAGTAAGCTGTACCGCAAATGGAATTGCATTAAGTAACGATTTTTTAAAAGATAGAAACCAACGCCTTTTAACACATTTTATAAGCAACAACGAATATACAGAGCTAAATTTGGTATTTAACAGCAAGGAAAAACCTCAACTAATTTTTTATGAAGCCTCAAACAATTTGTTGAATCACCCTTTGTTTAGCGTACCAAAAAGACCCGACAACAGTATCCCCATGCCTTTTGTTTTAAACGATGCCGTTATAACCAAAAAAACACTACAATTATAATGACAAAAAAAATTGCCATATTGGGCTGCGGATGGTTGGGCTTACCGCTTGCCATTTCGCTGGAGAAGAAAAAGCATCAACTAAATGGGGCCACTACAAGCGTGGATAAAATACTTAATCTGGCCAGGCACAATATTAATCCGTTTTTAATAGCCGTACACCAACAGCATATTGAAGGGAACATCAGTTATTTTTTAAAAGATGTAGATATTCTAATAATAAACATCCCGCCCCGGATTAAAAAAAATTCAGGACATAAATACGTTTCTAAAATTCAAACACTTTCAAAAAAAATAGAACAATCGGGAGTTAAAAAAGTAATATTTGCAAGCAGTTCTTCTGTTTATGCCAGCAAAAACGATATAGTTGATGAAAACACGCCTCCATCGCCCGAAACCGAAAGCGGGAAACAAATATTGACTTCTGAAAAAATTTTAAGTAACAACCCGCACTTTAAAACAACAATTATAAGGTTTGCTGGGCTTTATGGCAACGACAGGCACCCAGTAAATTCCCTTTCGGGAAGAAAAAATATTGCTAATCCACGGGCACCCGTAAATTTAATCCATCTTACAGATTGTATAGGAATTATCAATGCTGTAATCGATAAAGAAATATGGGGAAAAACATTTAATGCCGTGGCACCGCAACATCCGGAAAGAAAAGATTTCTATGTTGAAAAAGCCCACAAAATGGGTGTTTTACCTCCAACATTTAAAGAAACTACAAAAACAAAGGGAAAAACCGTTACCTCAATATTAATTAACAAATATTTAGATTACCATTTTGCTTTTCCAGACCTTTCTGATTAAATCAAGTTAAAATCCTTAACACAGCGACTATTTTCTAGTTAAATATTGGTTAAACACGATAAAAAATAACAACAGTACACAGGGCATTTAGTAATTTTACAATGTAAAAGAAACGAAATATTTGTTTTTCATTTTTAGAAAACTTAGAAGATAAAGTTAGGTTAGGTTTTTAAGTTAGTTTAGATTAGTTTATTAAAAAGGAGAATTGTTTTATACGGTTCTCCTTTTTTTTATTGTTGCAACAATTCTACCTTCCAATTGAAAAAAATTAATAGATTTGGCACATTAAACAAACACTTATTACTTAAGAAGTTGCAATTTTATATTTACAAATAATGTTTTCTACTATGAAAAATTTATTCATTGCGTTGTTTTTAGCAACCACAATGCCTGCTTTTTCCCAAAGCAACCAAGCACTTGCCCAACATTACGAAGCCTTTTATAAACAAATGAAAAAACAAGGCGATGTAAGGGGCGTTATAAATGCACTGACCCATCTAAATGTGCTCAACCCAACAGAAGCCAGAAAAGACACATTGGCCTTCTTTTACAGCAATTCCGGTCAGCATGTACAGGCAATAAACCTTCTTGGGACCGAAAAAGACACCAAAGCATCAGATTTGGCCGTGGAAGTAAAAGCCCGGTCTTTAAAGGCTCTTAACCAGCCACAGTTGGCCGTTCAACAATTTGATATTATGTTCTCGCGTGAAGCAGATGTATATACCGCTTACGACTTGGTTGACCTCAATTTACAAATAGGAAAAACCGTAGAAGCCCAAACCTATATAAAATATGGCCTGGAACATACAACCAACGAAGATATGCTCCCCTTTTATGAGGCCAACCCACCATACCAAGTTCCATTGAAGGCCGCTTTTAAATATCAGGAAGGCTTGCTAAAATACAATGAAGACAAAACCAATATAGACGAAGCCATAAAACCTATTGATGAATCCATTGTTATGGCCCCCAACTTTAAATTGGCAAAGCAGATACGGGAACTTTTATTAAACCAAAAAGAAGCTGCCGAACAACAAAACCCCCAAACCCCGACCGAAGATAAATAGAAATAACCGTTATAAATAAAAAGAGGTGCTTAAAAATTAATTTTTAAGCACCTCTTTTTTTAGATATCTACCTTTACCAAATTTTAACGCGTTCTTCTGGAGCTACATACATATCGTCTCCTTCTTGAATATCGAATGCGGTATAAAATGCATCAATATTAAGCAACGGTTGAGTGGCCCTGTACATTCCAGGTGAATGCGGATCGGTTTTTATCCTATTTCTCAAGGCTTCATCTCGCATTTTTGTTCTCCATACGGTTGCCCATGACATAAAGAAGCGTTGTTCGGGGGTAAATCCGTCAATTTTTCCGGGGTTGCCATGTTCCTTTAAATACATTTGAAGCCCGTCGTAGGCAGCGTTTACACCGCCGAGGTCGCCAATGTTTTCTCCTAAGGTGAACTTTCCGTTAATAAATACTTCAGGCAATACTTCAATTCTACTGTATTGAGATGCCAATGAATCTCCCAAGGCGTTGAACTGGGTTAGGTCTTTGTCGGTCCACCAGTTTACCAAATTTCCATCAGCATCATAATCGGCACCGCTATCATCAAAGCCATGAGAAATTTCATGACCAATTACGGCTCCCATTCCGCCATAATTTACAGCGGCATCGGCCGTAAAATTAAAGAAAGGGGGCTGAAGAATAGCCGCAGGGAAAACAATCTCGTTGTATGATGGATTATAATATGCATTAACTGTTTGTGGAGACATGTACCATTCGCTCTTGTCTACCGGTTTTCCTAGTTTATCTATTGTCCTGTTAAAATTCCATTGAGCCACGTTTAACCCGTTTTGAAAATAAGAACCTTTTTCTTGTGTCGTATTTACTTCCAGTGCAGAATAATCCTTCCATTTGTCTGGATATCCTACCTTAATAGTTGTTTTCTCAATTTTTTCAATCGCTTTCTTTTTGGTTGCTTCATCCATCCATGGCAAAGCATTAATCCTAACTTCGTAAGCTTTTATGATATTGGAAATCATTTCTTTTGCCTCGGCTTTGGCTTCGGGTGGGAATTTTTTATCAACATATAATTTCCCCAATGCTTCTCCAACCGATCTATTTACCTTCTGCAATGCTCTTTTTTCTAGAGGCTCTTGTTCTTTCGCCCCTCTTAATTCCTTGCTGTAAAAATTCCAATCGGCCCTATCTATTTCGGTGGTAAGGGAATTTGCTGCACCGTTCAACATTGACCAGCGCAAATATGCTTTCCAGTCGTCTACGTTTCCAGCACCAAATACATCTTCCAACGATTTTGTATAAGCTACTTGGCTAATATCTACGGTATCTACCACCGATGCCCCGATAGTGCCGAGGTATGCTTTCCAGTCTATTGAAGGGACCATTTTTTGAAGATCGGCAACCGCTGTTGGGTTATAAGTAGTCTTTGGGTCGCGACGTTCTACTTTATCAAGCATTGTCTTTGCCAATTGTGTTTCGAATGCTAAAATTTGATTGGCTTGTTTAGCTGCTTCCGTTTCATTGTACCCAATAAATTGAAGCATCTTGGTAATATGTGCCACATACTTTTCTCTTATTTCTTTAGTAGCTTCATCTTCTTCTAAATAATAATCCCGGTCGGGAAGGCCTAATCTTCCGGCTCCTAAACCTGCCCTATTTTTGTTACTATCTTTTGCATCGGCACCTACCCCGAAACTAAAAAATACTGCCCCAGTATACGGCGTCATTTCGGTAATGTATGCTTGTAGGTCTTTTATGTTCTCTATGGCATCAATCTTTTCAAGATATGGCTTTAAAGGGGCCACAGCTTGCTCGTTTCTGGAAACTGTGTCCATAATGGACTGGTATAAACGAACTGCTTTTGCCTGATCTGATTTTGGATCTAGATTTGGGTCTTTTTCTGCTTCATTTAAAATTTTCAGGGCATCGTTATCGGTTTGTTCCCTAAGCTCGTTAAAACTGCCCCAAGTTGTTTTATCGTTTGGAATTTTTGTTTCATCCAGCCATTTGCCATTTACGTACCTAAAAAAATCTTGTTTCGGACTTACGGTTGTATCCATATAAGAAAGGTTAATACCGGGTATTTCTTTTACTTCGGCCACCTCTTTTTTCTTTTCGGTCTCACAGGACATAAATAGCAAAACCGATACAAGCCCATACAAAATGGGTTGTTGAATAGTTAACTTCATGTTTTTAATATTTGATTAGTTTTGTTATGAATCTCCGCAATTTAAAACAATTTGTTAACTGTAGTTGCTAACCGTTTATAAATTAACACTTTGTTAAGAAGTATGCGTTTTATATTTATTTTGATGGTGGAGGAGGCGCGTTATAACAAGCAAAAAAGGTTATTCGGCATCCTTTCCTTCCAGAAATTCTTTATAAAGTTTGCTTTTTAGGGTCTCCGAGAGTTGTAGCCTTACCGCATTGTATGCATCTAAAACCCTTTTTCGGGATATATTTATAGAATCCAGCGGGGAGTTCTCGTCCAAGCGGGTTTTAAATTGCTCGGTAAACGTAGTTAAAACCACCAAACGGCTTCTTACGGCGGGAACATTAAATTTTTGCGGAAACAAAGAGTCTTTTTCAATTTCACCATCCAAGCGGATGAATTCCTCTGCAAAATAAGTGAGGTCTCCACTGTTTTGGCGTTGAAACTTTTCCATTAAAGTACTAAGCTCCTTAAAAGTTTTCCATTTATTTATTTCTTCAAGTTTTTCCTTACTTATTTTATTAATGGCCGGCAAACTGGAATAGCTCACTTCTGTGGTTGTTTCTTCCGAATTATTTTTGTCCTGTTTATCGTCGCTTCCACAATTATACATTACCAAGCATATGCCAATAATTAATATGTACTTAATAGTTCTCAAAGAAAGTTATTTTGTTTACGGGTTTCAAAGATAATAGAGTAAAACAAAATAACCTTCATTTTGAGTTTAATTTAACCTGTACACAAGGTTATATGGGAACGGTTTAATTTTAGTACTATTCCGTATAAAGTATTTTGCTTTTTTTAGAAATGCCATTTTCGTTGAAGGCCTCCACTTGATAATAATAGCTTTGATCTGTATTCAATGCCCTTAATTCGTAATTTGGACTGTCGTACATTAATGCCGAAAGATTTAATTTATCTTTGGATATTCCCCAATAAATTACATATCCGGTTGCGTCTTTATCTTCGTCCCAGGTAAGCATGGTGTTTCTCCTGTCTTCTTGACGTACTGCCTTAAAATGCGAAGGTGTTTTGGGAGTTTTCCCTTGTCCGTTGCCAAAAACCCGCAATTCTGAAATAGAAAGGTATTCATTGGTGCAATATACGTGGTTGTATTTTATATACCTGGCCTCTACGGGCTGCTTCAACTCTATGTACCCATGTGGCATGTCCCTATTGTTTTTGGAATAATCTGCAATGGTTTGCCATTTTTTCCCGTCTAAGGAAGCTTCTATGGTAAAGCGTTGTTTTAAGGTATCGGGACGACCAAATATTTTACTTTTATAATCTTGAAAATTTATTTGAATTGCCTTTACGTCCATGGGCTTTTCCATGTCCATTTGCACGTAAATGGAATCGTTGTTGGCTGCCGAAACCCAATAAGACCGTATCTCTTCATCGTTGATCTTTTCTATTTCAAAGCCGTGAATTTGTTCCTGCATATACCCTTTTTCACTTTCATCTACCACTTTGTTTTCGCCTTCGACTAAAGGAGAATTTGTTGTTACGGGTTTTTTGTAAGACAATAGCATCCATCCCGTAAAACGTTCCTTATGGTCTTTTACATTCGTTCCCGGTAAATAATGCGGGTAATCGCCATAAGCTGTATTTACGTACATTTGTCCGTTATCTTCAAAACCGGCAGGATACATGCCCAGTCTTCTCTCGAACTTGTAATTAACAGAAATAGCCATTGTTGAATAGTGCCAATAATTACCGTTGTTGTCTTTAACGGTACTTCCATGACCCGACCCCTTTAAAAAGCCTCCAGGCTTGTATGATATTGGATTATATGGGGCATAGGTAAAAGGACCCAATGGGTTTTTACTGGTATAAACACCGTCGGCATAAACATTCCATTGCGTTCCCGGTGCTCCATATTCCAAATAATAAGTATCTCCGTGCTTAACCATCCACGGGCCTTCAATAAAAGGTTTTATATCCGATTTATGGTCTTGTCCAAAACGTTCCCAACCATGTTTGTCTGGATGTAGATTGAATAAATCCTTTTGTTCTCCTTTCGGAATATAATAATTGGCCGTATCGAGTTCTACGCCATGAATAGGCCATTTATTTGAAGATTCTTCGTAAAGGTAAACCCGATTATCGTCATCGACAAAAAGGTCTGGATCTTGTACCCCGTTGGGAACATTTATTACGGCATAATTGGTTTTCCAGTCGCCAAGGTCCGGATTGTCTGTTTCTATAACGGCCCCTCTTCCGGATGGGTCCCCCAACACTAATATTTTTCCGTTTCTAACCATAGCGGCCGGTGCATTGCAACCATTGAAGTACCAACTTTGCGGATTGATAAACTTCCAATCACTCATATCGGTTGAAGCCCAATACCCATGAGACCGGGTAACGAACATATAATATTTCCCCTTGAAGTTCACCACCGCAGGGTCGGCCCCAGAACGGTATGAAACATCGCTATTACCCCTGTAATGCGACATATAGGAATAATCTATATCGATAGGGTTGCAATAGGTTTTGTATTCTTTTTTTGAAAGGTTTGTTTGTGCTTGTAACGATAGCGATGAAAGTAAGATTATTGAAAACAATGTGTACTTCCATGACTGCTTAAAAGTATAGATCATGATATGGCGGTATTAAAAATATAAGTGAGTTTCGAAACTACTTAAAAGTTATACTTGCCCCCAAAGAATATGGTACATCAAAACTACATCAAGTATTTATTTGATTATGTATTAACCCCTAACAAGCTTACAATAAAACAATTACAGACACCCCTTGTTATATTCTATTACATAGTTACCTTTTTCCATATACGGTAATGCGTGCTTTGCCACTAAACATCCCTTTTGTATTATACCAAAACTCTATTTTGTGCACACGTCTTTTTCCACCGGGCAAGTTAATATTCCTGCTTTCTTCGCCTTTTCTTATTTCCAAACGTAGCGGAACATTTTCTTTTGCACCGCTATCGTATGTAATTTCCATACGTTCCATGTTAACATCGGCATTGCCTACATTGAACTTTAATATTCTAAAGTCGTTAAAAGAGCCATCTACATTGATGGCATCGTGATCGTTACCATAATTGGCCTTAACTTCGCCAATTTTTTGCCAGCCTACATTATCCCTAACATTATTATTCCTTATTTGTGAAGAGCCAACGTAACCAATTAATAAAAATGCAATGGAGAGTACAATACTTTTTTTCATCTGTATAAAATTTAGATATGATTATGTATTGTAGGACTGGAGAAAATTACATGTTTAATATTATGCAGGTGAAGGAAATTTCTTTTCTAAAGATACTAAAAAATTACAAACTCTATTTACTGAAAATCAGTTTATTGTTAAATAGATAATTCCCTTTTATACTTGAACCGTTTTCCACTTTCCTTTGTTAAAGAGCCAGAGTGTAAACAGGCCTACGCCGGTTTCTGATACAAATACCGCCCAAAACACTCCCGAATATCCCCAATCTTGCATTACTGCCAGAAAGTAACAGAGCGGTATCTGGATAAGCCAAAAGAAAACCAAGTTTATCTTGGTAGGAGTCCTGGTGTCTCCAGAACCGTTGAAGGCCTGTACCGACACCATCCACCAACCGTATACAAAATAGGAGTAAGAAAGTATCTTTAACCATTTACCGCCTATTGCAATTACGTTTGGGTTGTCTGTAAATATTTCCATGAGGGCATGGTTAAAGAAAAAATAAACAATAGAGACCACTATTAAAAAAAACATATTGTACATCCCTATCTTCCATACGGACGACTCTGCCCTTTCTGGGTGACCTGCGCCTAAATTTTGCCCTACCAATGTTGCAGCGGCATTAGAAAGCCCCCATGCCGGCATGAGTGTAAACATCATTATACGGAGTGCAATGGTGGATCCAGCTACGGCATCGCTGCCGATATCTGCCAGAATCCTCATTATGAATATCCAGGAGGTCATAGCAACAATCATTTGCCCTACCCCGCCCAAAGAAGTTTTTACAATATTCATCATTGTTTTTCCATCTATATATAATTGAGCCAACGAAGCTTTTATGTGCTTCCCTCCTTTAAATAATATCCATAACTGGATTACCACACCTATGCCCCTGCCAATTGTAGTTGCTATGGCAGCTCCTTCTATGCCCATTGCAGGTACAGGCCCCCAGCCAAAAATAAGCAAAGGATCGAGTAGAATATTTAAGCCATTGGCCACCCAAAGAACTTTCATGGCTATGGCCGCATCGCCGGCACCGCGAAATACTGCATTGATGATAAACAATAAAACTATAACCATATTTCCGCCCAGCATCCATTGCGTATACCTATAGCCGTGCTCTAAGCTCCAAGCATCGCCGCCCATGAGCGCAAGCATGTCTTTGGCAAAGAAAATTCCGCAGACTGCAAATGGTATGGAGGTCAATATGGCTATTATAATTGACTGTATAGCTGCTTTACTGGCATCTTCGCCTCTTTTCTCGCCTATTCTCCTTGCAATAATGGCTGTTACCCCCGTAGCAAGACCCATGGCGATTGAATACAGCAGGAACATATATGTTTCGGTAAGTCCAACGGTAGCAACAGCCGATGCCCCTAATTTACCTACAAAATAAATGTCTACTACTGCAAAAGCAGATTCCATTATCAATTCTAAAATCATTGGAACAGCCAACAAAAAAATTGCTTTTTTAAGATCTATTTTGGTATAGTCTACCGTGGTGCCCTTTATGGCAGCTTTTAACCCTCTCCATATGGATCTCTTTCTTGGGGACACTTCAATTGAGTTATTTGATTGGCCTTTCATACTAATACTTTGCTTTACGGATTTAAAATTTGCTTCTGTTTGCCATTTAGCAAATATATTACCATTTAACCATGTAAACCATATACAATGAATGCTTTAACAGGGAGACAAAACGACAATATAAAGGGGGCATCCCGCCATTGTTAATCATACTGTCTTTTTTTTGTTGTATTGATATTTAATGGGCTAAATAAAAGGGCACCCATGAAGCTTTTTAGTACTGTATACCAGCCTGATCCCTGCCCGACTGTGCTGTTTTGGTAGCCTACCAAAGATATCTAGTTGTTGAATAGAGTACATTTGAAGGGGGCTGGTACAAGAAGCCAATTTATACTTTTTAGCTCCTCTCTTTTTTCTACCATCATTACCTAAAATGATATTGTACGGGCTTTGAACTAATAATTTTTAGGCACATTATCTTCATTAAGTTGACTTTATCATAATACTTCAACTTAAACTATGCTATCTAACCGTATAGAAATTCAACTTCAGCAAAAAAAATTTTATTCTTATATACAAAGTAACTGTATATAACCATGTAGGGACTATACCCAAGTGCGTAGATGCCGTACTTAAGTAGGTAGGGACTATACTTTACAGCGTAGGAACCGTACTTAGGTGTGTAGAGATAGAACCTATCTATCACGGTGTCTTACTTAGATAGGTAGTTATTATACTTAGCACCGTAGGAACCTTACTTAGCTCGGTAGGAACTGTACTTAACACCGTAGGGACCGTACTCACCCTTTACGAAACCATATCTTTACAGCAAGGCCCCGTTGTTATGAGCAAGGGAACTGTACTTTGTGACAAAGAAGCACAACTTCTCTTTCTTTGTAAGGAACCCTTTTTGATTTGTTCTATTTTTTTACTACCCTGAGGTCTTTTACTGCCCTACCGTTTTCGTATACTTTTAGGATATAAATTCCTTGTGGCAACGATGCTAGTTGTAAAGGCTTGATGTTATACCCTACTTTTACCGATACATTTTTCTTTTGATAACGCAATTGCCCGCTGATATCGAACAAGGCTATATCCAAGCTTGCACGGTTTTGCATTCTAATAATAAGTGCCGTATAGTACCACACCGGGTTTGGTGCCAAACAAATAGATGCTACCGACGTATTGTTTTGATTTTCGCAACTTCCAAGCACAGCCCCTCTTTGCAATAAATGCGGCACTGCATATTTTGATACGCATAGGGATTTACCCTTGAAGCATACCGCCACTTTTTCTATCCATGGATTATTACCACAGCTTACATTTTCTACTTCAATGGTTATATCTGTAGTTTTGGTGCAATTGTTTTCATCGGTAACCGTAAGTGTATACGTGGTAGTTTGCTCTGGGCAAACGGTTATGCTTTGCGTTGTTTCCCCGGTATTCCATTGATAAGAATAAGCCCCCGTTCCTCCAGAAATATTTTCGGGAGCTAATGTAGCACATTCGCTAGCTCCATAGCCTATATACAATGTTTCTGGTTGGGGCATTGTAATTATAATTTCTTCTGGTTGTGCAATGGTAAAATTGGTAGTTACCGTATTATCGACTGCATCTGTTACCGTTATGCTGTATTCTCCTGGAGCAAGGTTTTCTATGGTTTGAGTAGTGGCACCATTGCTCCAGAGATATTTATAAGGAAGTACGCCTCCGCTTACCGCTAAAGACGCCGTTGCATTTGCTGCGCCATAACAGGTTGCATTGGTCGTGGTTAACTCTTCTATTGCCAACGTAATTGTTTCCCCAAGTTCTAAGCGGATGGATACTGGAAAGTGATCGGATACCGTATTTGTGTAATCTCCATCGTAAAACTCGTAATGAACGATTGCTGAATTGTCTATATAATTATCTTCCAATTCGTTGGACAATGATATATGGTCTATCATGTTTTCCCTAAAAGCATACGAGCGAAACCCTTTCTCGCTCAGGCTTAAAGTTGCCAAATAATAATTATCTGGATCGTTTATAAACGAATTGTATGAAGAAATTGTGGTATTAATTCCATCTGCAACTGTTTCATCCAGATCATCGTTATAATCGCCTGCCAAAATTATATTGTTATCTGGAAACATTACATCCAAAGAATCTTTTAATACTTCGATATCGTATGTACGCATACCGTACCTTAACTGTGCGCCATCGCTACTATTGGCACGGGCATGAAGGGCAATGATGTTCACTTCTTCTGTTGTGCCGTTTATGGAGACATCTGCCGTCATTAAAAAAGGGAGTCTTCCGCTTGCGTAAAAACGATCGGCTTCGGCAGGATAATCTGTTAAATAGGAAGTGTCGCCACCATTGTAATAAGGATGTAGTGTTGCCAGCAAGGCCTGTGTTTTCTTTGGTGTTACGGTTGCCGTTTTATAAACAAACCCAACCTTTTGTTTGGTTCCTGTATCATTGGGATATGATGTGGCTTCTGAAAGCACAAAATCGTATCCATCGAGTTCATTTACGGCTTGTGCAAACAAGGCGTCGTCTGAGATTTCCACAACTGTATAAATATCGGCATCCAGCTGTTTCATTATAGTTACCACGCTGTCTCTTTGGATGGCATCTGAATTTGGGTTCCCGGCCGCGGGCGAATTTCCTTCATCTCCAAACCATTCAATGTTCCACGTAACAATATCTATAGTTTGGTCTTTAGGTATATCTATTCCGTTATCGGGGTCGAAAGGTTCGGCGCAAGGCAGATCTTGGTCAAAACGTGGCAACAATTGTGCAATATCTTCAAAAGTTCCCACGACGCCTATAATTTCGTTACATGTTTCCGGCTGAACTGTTCCTGCCAATGTTTCTACATCGGCATCGATGCGCAATTCTCCTGTTCCCGAGGCATCTGCAACCTGAAAGTTTGAATTTCCGAAGAACAAATTTCCTGGTGATGGAAATGAAACATTTGTTACCCGTACTAGCTCACCACGATGATCGGGCAGTTCTGCAAGTGTAATATTTTTGGGGGTAATTGGGTTTGTTGGCAATCCGTTATTGGTAACCACCGATACAGGTCCGACCTGAATTTGATTGTTAAATGATGAGCGCGTGGCCGTTATGGTTATAGAATCTCCAATAGCAAAATTGCCTCCATGTACCTGCTCGTCAAAAATGGCTATTCCGCCTGTTTGGTCCTGCATATAAGCCGGCCCCGCAAAATTATGGGCTACGGTAAGCACCCCACTGATTGTTACCGTTGTTCCATCGGGCAGATTACGTGCTTCTGCAATGGTAACGGGTTCTGTTGGCTCGACAATACCACCGTTTTCTGTTCCGGGAGTTGGAGTTTGTGCCACATAAGAGCCTGTGTTTCTCATTCCGCCTGCTCCATTAGGGATGCGCTGTAAGGAATGCGTGTCTTTGTCTCCTTGTTCGTTTTCGTTTAGTTGAGGTTGGCCTGCATTTAACAATGCCAGCAATTCGGTATCGTCTTCATCATCTGTATCGTAAACTATTGCATCCATCAAACCATCTAAAGAAAGGTTGCTTCCGTTAGGAAAATCGGCAGTACTGCCTTGATATATGGCTACCGCGTCAGCTCCGTTTTGAAGTCCGTTGCCACTAAAAACCATGGAAACATTGGGCACCTCTTCGTTGCCCAAAACAAAATATCCGTTGGCATTGGTGGTTTGCCCGTCAAGGTCGAAGGTATTATAAACCGTATCTCCATTTCCGTTGTAGAGCACAACCACCAACCCGTCGAGAGGCGTGTTTCCCGTTCCGCCATCAAACAGTTCTATAAACTCTGCTGTGTCTGTCCCCGGTGTATCTGCATCAATTTCATTAATTATTACTACGGCATCTGTACCATCATTAAAAACTTGATTGTTGGTTGCCGGGGTATTTAATGCTTCTCCCGGGCTTGCTTCGGCATCTGGAAAACTGGGCAGTCCCGCCCCGTTAAAACTATTTCGTACCCAATCTACGGTACTGTTTGTATGAACGCCGTTTGGAATTCTGGAAGCGCCGCCAACCGCAAACGAGCCCCCGTCGAAATCAGGGTTTAAAATAGTCGCGGCATAAAGTAAATCGCCAGAACCACCATCGTTTACCGCAATGGCATCAGTAATAGCGTCCCAAGAAACAACATCTATTGTACCATCTGCATCTGTATCGATAACATCGCCTAGGTTTCCTGTAAAATTTTCAACTAAAAGTAAGGTCACCGAACCGTTTTCGAATTCGTTTCCGGCAAAAGGTGTTGTATAAAATCCGTTTTCATTAGTGGTTCCAAGTTGTAAAACCCCGTCTATTGTACCTGCGGAAGTATTATCGCCTTCTATTTCCAAAATCCAGTACGAAGACAAATCGGTATTGGGCAATCCATAAATTTCAACAAACTCATCGGTATCGCTTCCTGTGTGATTAAAGACAAATTCGTTAATCAGTGGATTGTTAACAGGCTCACTAAAAAACTGATCTGCATTAATGCTCCCAAAGGTATTCTGTGCTGTTACTTCCCAAGTAAAATTTGTATAATCTGTTCCGGTTCCAACAAGTTGCAACGATCCGTTAATTGGCGAACTGTTGGATTCTTCCACGCCAATATCTTCACTGGTTGCCCCCATTGCCGTTCCGTCTACTGCGGTAAAACTTCCTTCGTAACTTAAAAACTGTACTACATTACCCAGATTGTCTACCAATGCAATTGCGTCCGGGCTGCCGTTTTGCAACCCGTTTGAGGGCAACATAATATATTCCACGCCATAACCGCCATCTAAATCGGGGGTAACAGAAGTCAAGTTTAAGGTATTGTACCGCGTTCCGTTGGCACCGTTGTATAGCTCCAATGTCCATTGTGAAAGATCGGTTCCCGCAGGAGCCGCTATTTCTATGGCTTCACCGGTATCGGTTCCGTCGTTGTCGTAATGTATCTCGTTGATAAAAATGCTTTGCGAATAAAGGAAAGGGGGTAAAAGTGCAATAAGCAAACAGTGTAGAAATTGCTTCATATACTTATTTTTTAGTTGATTAGTTACTACAAAAATAACATTTATATTCTATTACAAATTGACTATCAATGTTATATGATTGTTAGCTTTGAGTTTAGTTGATGAATAACATTATGTGCAGAACACCGTAATTGGATTAAAACACATTACATAGCCTGCATTTTTGAATGGTAAATTACCTCTGCATTTTCATGCTGGAGCATGTATTGCTGTATAATACGCATTACATCACTATTACTGTTTTGTAATTGGATGCAATTTGTAAAGGCATCAAAATTATTTATCTGTTCGGCCTTTTTAATAAAGCCATATCCTTTATACAAACCATTTTCAACCAGTACGATACTGTTTTCTTGTTGGGTGCGCCCTTTGGTAACCACCACAAAACTATCGGTTTCCATTTTTGTTGAACTTATAGCTTGTTGCACGCGCTTGTTGTATTGGCTTACCGGCTCGCCATCAATACATATTCCGCGGCAATTGTCGAATTTGTAATGATTGCACTTTTCATTGCCCGCTCCCGAAGGCAGTAATTGGGTATATTTTGGACATAAATCGAACTTTTTACAAAGCGATTCCAAAAACTGCATACATTCGTTTACACTATAAAATATGGCTATAGGCTGCGGTACCAATGCAGCCTTATTGTAACCTAATTGAAGTATCCCTTTTCGGTTGGTATATGCCAACACGGCAAAACCTTTATTGGTTCTTTTTTGCGCCCTGTTGTATTTGGGGTAATGATGCTTTATGGCAACGGACTCCATTAAAAGCGCTGTTAATTCCGAGCCCGATTCTTCAAAATCGATATGAGCCGTTTCGCGGCAAAGGGCTATTTCCTTGGCTTTTTTATCGTAAAAATGGCTCAGCACCCTTTTTTTTACGTTAATGGCCTTTCCTACATATATAATTTTCCCGTTTTGGTTTTTAAAATAGTATATGCCGGGGCGCTCGGGCAGATTATCGTATGTTTCTTTAGAAAGCATTGCGGGCAATGCCCCTTCCCCACTTCTTACATTGAGCTGCTTGGGAATTTCCCCGTTTAAATCGTTTTGCAGTAATTTTTCGAACAGGATAACAGTTGCATCTGTATCGCCTTTTGCGCGGTGCCTGTTGTTTAATTGAATTTCTAAATAATTACACAACTTGCCCAAACTATAGGAACGCAACCCCGGGAAAATTTTTCTCGACAACCTTACCGTACATAATTTTTTTCTGCTGAAGTCTATCCCGATGGATTTAAATTCATTCCGGATAACATTATAATCGAAGTTTACATTGTGCGCTACAAAAACATTACCTTCGGTAAACCGTAAAACATCTGAAGCTATTTCGCTAAAAACAGGTGCTTGTGCTACCATACTGTCGTCTATTCCCGTGAGGCCGACCACATAACCGGAAATTGGCACTTGTGGATTTACCAAGGTATGATATTGGTCCAACACCTTATGGCCATCGTGTAGGGCAATGGCTATTTCGGTAATTTTGTTACCGCTCCCGCTAAGTCCCGTGGTTTCTACATCAATTATGGCGTAATTCATTCTTGGTCTCCGTTTTTTAAAAATCAAATTTCAATTGCACCGAAACTGTTTTTTGCGCTACAACTTCTTTTTTTTCTTTTTCTGTATTTAAATTTGCCAAAGAAATCCCCAATAACCGAACCGAATTTTGCAATCTTTCCTGATACAGCAATTCTTTGGCTGTTTCTAGAATCAAGCTCTTGTCGGCAATAAAATAATCGATTGTTTTACTTCTTGTCTGTAATTTAAAATCGCTGTACTTTATTTTCAACGTAATGGTCTTTCCCGCAATTTTGCTTTTTTTTAGTCGGCGTTCCAATTCGTTGGCAATACTTTCCAACCGCTCCAGCATAAATACTTCGCTGCTTAAGTTATCGCTAAAAGTACGTTCGGCACCAACCGATTTGGGAATTCTGTTTGGTTTTACGGCACTTAAATGGATGCCACGGACAACATTGTAATAAAATCCGCCACTTTTCCCAAAATGTTCTGTTAAAAATTCCAGCGTTTTTTGTTTTAAGTCGTAACCCGTAAAAATCCCCAACTGATACATCCGCTGTGTTGTTACCTTGCCAACCCCGTAAAACTTTCTAATTTCCAAGTTCTCCAAAAACTCAATAACCTCATTGGGCTCTATCGTTTTTTGGCCATTGGGCTTGTTGTAATCGCTTGCAATTTTGGCTATAAACTTATTAACAGAAATTCCTGCCGAGGCTGTAAGGCCGACCTCATCTAAAATACGTTTTCTAATTTCTGTGGCGATCATGGTTGCCGATGGGTTTCCCTTTTTGTTTTCGGTAACGTCTAAATAAGCCTCATCGAGCGACAAAGGCTCCACCAAATCGGTATAATCTAAAAATATCTGGCGTATTTTGTATGATATTTCTTTATACCTATCAAACCTAGGCCGTACAAAAATAATATCCGGACAGTTTTTTTTGGCCAAACAACCGCTCATGGCGCTCCGCACACCAAATTTTCGTGCTTCGTAACTTGCCGCCGATACCACTCCGCGCTTTTCACTACCCCCAACGGCCAAAGGCTTTCCTTTTAGTTCGGGATTATCCATCTGCTCCACAGACGCATAAAATGCATCCATATCCACATGAATAATCTTTCTTAACGGGAGCGGCTTTTCCATACACAAATTTAACTTAAAATGGCATTTTTATTAAACTTCCAAAAAAATAATAAGTAACTTTATTGAGATAGACATTGTATTATGGAAGAAGGAAAAACAGCAATTATTTTAGGAGCTACAGGCTTGACCGGAAGTATTTTACTTACAAAATTACTCAAGGATAAACGCTATAATAAAATTAAACTGTTTTCTAGAAACCGCACCAATATTGAGCATCCAAAAATTGAAGAACATTTGGTGGATTTATTCGATTTAAAACTACACGAAAACGACTTTACCGCCAACGAAGTATATTGCTGTATTGGAACCACCAGGGCCAAAACCCCCAAGAAAAGCACCTACAAAGCAATTGATTACGGAATTCCGGTTAGTGCGGCCATGCTCTGCGAAAAAAACAATATCCATACTTTTGCGGTTATTTCGGCATTGGGCGCAAAAACCAAAAGCAAGTTTTTTTACAACAGGGTAAAAGGTTTAATGGAACGGGAAGTTTTACTAAAGAACATTGAAAAAATTATTATTTTACAACCATCATTAATAAGTGGAAAACGGGAAGAAAAAAGAACTGGAGAATGGCTGTTTAAACAACTTATGAAAGGGCTTAATTATTTAATGACCGGGCCTTTAAAAAAATATCAACCGGTAAGTCCGGAAAAAATAGCCGAAACCATGATTTTTCTCGCCAATACCGACGGAAAAACGCGCAGGATCCCCAATGAGCAAATACACGAAATAGCCAATAATTTATGAACGAGATCGAACGGAAGTTTTTAGTTGCTTCTGAAGCCTTTAAAGAAGAAGCCCAAAATAAAGCCCACATTGTTCAGGGTTTTTTAAACAAAGACCCGCAACGTACCGTGCGTATTAGAATAAAGGGAAACCAAGGCTTTATTACCGTGAAAGGAAAATCGAACGCATCGGGAACCAGCAGATTTGAATGGGAAAAAGAAATTCCAGTTGATGAAGCCGAACATTTAATTGCAATTTGTGAAAAAGGCATTATCGATAAATACCGATATGATATAAAGGTAGGCAATCACCTTTTTGAAGTTGACGAATTTCTAGGAGACAACCAAGGTTTAATAATTGCCGAAGTTGAATTATCTTCGGAAGGTGAAACTTTCTCGAAACCTGCATGGTTGGGCAAGGAAGTTACAGGCGATATTAGATATTACAATTCCCAACTGAGTAAACACCCCTTTACAGAATGGACTTAGCCAAACACTAATTAAAACCGTTATGAAATGTCCATAACTAAATATTAGCTGTCAACCAAAATGATAATTAAGGTGATTTCCGTTCGGATTTTTTATAGAAAAACTCCATAACAAAACAAATAACCACAATTGCCAAAGCTACCGAAATACCCATTGGGTTTGAAATGTATTGCTGAACAATCAAGGCTATAGATGCAATTACACACAACAAAAAACCAACAAGGGCAATCCATTTTCTGGCACTAATTTCAACCGCTTTTTTATACCCTACATAATTTACTGTTGCAAAAATGAGCAAAAAACCGATACTTCCGGCAGTAGAAATACTTTCTAACTGAAGTGCATTGGTAAGTATTAATGTTAGAATTGCAGTAATAAACAGCCCGACAGGCTGGTTCCATAGAGTACTTGTAAGTTCATGTGGCAATTCGTCGTCCTCGGCAATCTCATAACTTACCCTGCTCCCGCCGTACAAAGTTGCATTAATTGCCGAAAAAGTAGAAATAAGGGCCGCAATAGTAATAATAGTAAACCCAATATTTCCCAGCATGGGCTTGGCGGCTTCTGCCAAAACATAATCTTGGGCTTCGGCTATTTTGGAAAACGGCAAGGAACCCACAGTAACAACAGCAATAACGATGTAAAGCAGAATAACAAAAAGAACAGCGTAAAGATACGCTCGGGGAACGTTCTTTTTGGGGTTCTCCATATCTGGTACAGAATTGGCTATAAGCTCAAAACCCTCATAGGCCACAAAAATTACCATTCCTCCCGTAAGCAATTTTATGGGCTTTTCCCAATTGGCAATTGCCAATTGCTGTAGATTAGAGCTGTCTTTTAATCCATATAGCCCAACAAATACAAACCCAATAAGAATAATTAGTTTAATTATAACTGCATAATCTTCTATTTTCCCCACTACTTTTATGCTGTAATAATTAATTACAGTTGCAAACACAACAATTAAACTGGAATATATATGCGTGTCCAGAGAAACGTTTCCAGTAATTTCCCATAAATTTGGAGCATACGAACCAAATGCAGAAGCATACAGGGCAAGCATAATAATGTAACTCACCCACAACAGATTATTAATCCCACCGCTAAATGTAGTTTTTCCAAAACCTTGATTGATAAATTTTACGGTCCCTCCACGGTCTGGATACGCCAACGATAATTTTACATAACTATATGATGTAACCAAGGCAATTGTTCCGGCAATTAAAAAGGCTATGGGCGTACCTCCCTGGGCCAGTGAAACTGCCAAGCCCAGAACAGCAAAAATGCCTCCGCCAACCATTCCTCCTATACCTATGGAAATAGCTTCTTTTAAACCAATTTTTCCATTTGTTGCCATTGCTCCGGTTTTAATCTTTATGAAGAATTGCCTTAAGGTCGCTCCATGTAATTAATTTGATGTTATATTTTTCGATTAAATTTTTTGTACGGTTACTTGTAAAATAATCCAAATCGCATTGCCGCCATGTTGCCCCAAAATTGGGATGATCGATGGCAACCCCCTGCATTTCCGCATCATCATAAGCCGGATGAATCAAAATTATATTGAAGCCTTCTTTTAAATTTTTCAACGACCAATCGTAATAAGCTGCGAGCCCCTCGCCTTCAAACCATTTCCACTCCCCCGTAAATACATTGTCTATGGTAAAGTCTGTTTCCCGGAGGTATTGTTCGGTATCCATTTTAAAATCGTTCAACAATTGCCTGCTTAAAAAAATGGGGGTTTTAAACAGTTCGCCCACTTCCCGGTACACCTGAATGATTTCTTTGGTTAAACCGGTTGTAAACATATGCGAATCCAGATGCGTTGGTTGTATTCCCCATGAAAGTGCTCGTTCTACTTGGGCAATCAATTCTTTTTTAACTTCCTCTGGATTTGCATTTTCTTTCATCATGGCACGTTTTGGGTAAAAATGCCCATTGCCATCCACCAAACTCGGAACTTCGTTTGCGGGCAACACCGGACCAAATTTGTAATGCTTCCATTCGCATGTAAGCGTTAGGTGGATTCCGTAATCAAAAGCTGGATTTTCTTTGGCAAAAGCAGCCATTTCGTATGCCCACGGGCAGGGCACCATAATGCTATACGAATTAACAATGCCCTCCTTCAGTGCTTTTTTTGTTGCCCTGTTCTCGGCATAGCACAACCCGGCATCATCTGCATGGATAATAAGTAATTTGTCTGTTGGTGTATATCCGAGTTTCTCGATAAGATTATGCATAAGCTAAATTCATTAAAAATTATCTACTTCTTGATATGCCTTTATCACCGCCAGTTCTCCTTCTTTTCCCGATTGGGAATTTCCATGTTCCATGCCCAAAATTCCATTAAACCCCCGACCATCAATATATTTGAATATATTTTTGTAGTTAATCTCGCCCGTTGTTGGCTCTTTGCGCCCGGGGTTATCGCCCATTTGAAAATATGCAATTTCATCCCAGCTGGCTTCAATATTCGGAATAAGATTTCCCTCGGTAATTTGTTGGTGGTAAATGTCGAATAGAATTTTACAAGAAGGTGAGCCAACGGCTTTACAGATTTCGAAAGCTTGTGCCGATTTTTTCAAAAACAACCCCGGATGATCTCTAAAATTTAGCGGTTCGAGCACCATGGTTATTTCATGAGGCTCTAAAATGGCGGCTGCCTGTTTAAGCGATTCCACCACATTGGCCGTTTGGTAACCGTGTTCTAAATGTAAGTCCACAAAACCGGGGACAACGGTTGTCCATTTCGCATTTACCCTTTTTGCCACTTCTACCGAGGCTTCTATTTCTTTTAAAAATTCGTCGCGATACTCTTTTTTCCCGCTGGTAAGGTTGGGCTCTGTCCAGTATATGGTATGTGCCACAAAAACGCCCATTTCCATGCCACGGTCCTGCATGACCTTGGCCATTGCCTCTTGTTCGGCTACTGGACGTTTGCGCATCTCATTATCTTCAAAGGCCGTAAAACCTTGGTCGGCCATAAAATTTAATTGATCCAGTACATTCTCGCCGGCCAGGTTTTTAAACATTCCGATATGGGGCGCATATTTTAATTGGTAAGGATACTTTTTGGCTTTCCCAAGATTTGAAAAAGCAAAGGCTCCGGTAGGTAATACCGAAGCCCCAATACTTGTTGTTATTGTATTTTGAAGAAATTTTCTTCGCTGCATGATTAAGGATTTTAAATAATAAAGGTTGAATATACAAAAAATCCCGAATGCAACCTTTCTTGTTAATCCCGGCTTATCGCTAAAATTTCGAACTTCATTGTCCCGTTTGGTACTTTAACCTCAGCAGTTTCGCCAACCGACTTTCCCAACAAGCCTTTCCCGATAGGGGAACTTACCGATATTTTTCCCGATTTTAAATCGGCTTCGCTTTCGGCTACCAATTTATAGGTCATCTGCATGCCATTGGTTTGGTTCTTTATTTTAACCGTAGACAAGACCAATACTTTTGATGTATCCAATTGCGACTCATCTATCACTCTGGCATTGGCCAAGGTTTCCTCTAATTTGGAAATACGCATCTCTAACAAGCCTTGTGCTTCTTTGGCCGCATCGTATTCTGCATTTTCAGACAAATCTCCTTTATCTCTGGCTTCTGCAATGGCCTGCGAAGCTTTTGGGCGTTCTATACTTTTAAGTTGCTCTAATTCTGCTCTTAATTTTTTTATCCCCTCTTCTGTGTAATAAGATACTTTACTCATAACTTCATCGTTTATAAATACAAAAAATCCCCTTTGTCCAAAGAGGATTCACACAAATATACAAAATTTTAATCAACGTTGAATTTATTGTAAATTGCCAAACATATTTTTTTTTAGATGAAACACCTTTTATATTTTGTTTTTGCTCTCACATTGTTGACAGCATGCAGCAGCGACGATTCTTTTGACAACAATCCGTATTTGGCCGAGCCCAGTTTTAGCTACAATATCAATTTAAATTTGCCCAAATATGCCGGTTTGGCAAACCCGGGATCTGCGGTGTTTGTAAACGAGCCCAATGTGGGTATTAAAGGCGTGTTTGTATATCACTACGGAAGCGGTTCTTACTTGGCATGGGAAGCCAGTTGCCCAAACCATGCACCCAGCAATTGCTCAACAATGGAACTTAGCACTCCATTGGTGGAGTGCAGTTGCGAAGGATATACCTATGAATTGCTAACCGGAAGTATTACCGAATACGATGGCGAGGATAAAGTATATCCGTTACAAGCGTATCGTGTTTCTGCTAACGGGAGCAATATCAGAATATATAACTAATACAACCATGCCCAAAAGACTTTTAATAGATATGGACGGCGTTTTGGCCGACACATACCTGCAATTTTTTCGTTTGGAAGCTACCGTTACCGGAAAGCAAGTCTTACATAATGACATTATCGGTCTTGCTGAAGGCGATGCTTTTCCGAATTACAAAAAATACATCCATAACGACGGCTTCTTTCGTGATGCCCCGGTAATTGATGATGCCGTTGAGGTGATGGAAAAGCTCAATAAAATTTATGAGATATTTATTGTCTCGTCGGCAATGGAGTTTCCCAATAGTTTGCGCGAAAAATACGATTGGCTACAAGAACACTTTCCTTTTTTGCATTGGAAGCAAATTATTCTTTGTGGCTCCAAAATCCCTGTTCAGGGCGATATTTTAATAGACGACCATTTTAAAAACCTCAATCCATTTCAAGGAAAAACACTGTTGTTTACGCAACCTCACAATATGGGGCGCGACAATGGCCATTATCGCGTTGATAACTGGCGGGAGATTGAAGGGGTGTTGTTGTAAAAAAACCTTACAGGTTTTAAAACCTACAAAACTGATATTTTATTTTTTTTCCCTTTCCCAATCTTTTAACCGGTCAAGATACAAATACGACTCCACAAATTCCCTGTGGGCTTTGCTTGTCATTTTTTCAACCAATTCCAAAGACGAAATATAAGTAGCCAAATTCCCGTTGGAAGAAGAAAACTTTCCATCTTCTACAAAACTCACCAACGAATCGTTTTGAACCAGCAATTCAGGATAATCTTTTTGCAGTTGTTTTCCCCCGCCAATGTAGGTTACAATTTTTTTGCCATTGGCAATTCCCGATGCCCCAATTAATTGAGCTCCGGCACAATTGCTTACCGTATATTTGGTCTCTTTGTTTCTGTTTTTTACAAATGCTACAATTTTATCATTTCTAACGGTGCTCCACATATCGTATGCACTTGGCACAAACAATACGTCCAACTTTGGTGCATTTTCAAAGGTATAATCGGGAACCACTACCAATCCTTCCTCGGTTTTTACCGGATTTAGGTTTTCTGCTATGGTAACAACGTTAAAAAGCTTATCGCCCGCTTCGGTATGTTTGGAAAAAACGTCCATGGGCGCCGTAACTTCGGTCATTAAAACCCCATTGTACATTAACAGGCCTATTGTTGGCAATGCTTCATCAAATGCAACGGAGTTTTCACTGTTTTCTTCTTTATTGGCGGTTATGTTATCTTCTTTTTGATTTTTGCCTGCTTCGGTATTACAACCAGAAAGTATCAATGCTATTAAAATTACAATGCCTTTTATCTTCATTTTATTTATTTTAAAAGTGGTTTATGGGTACTTACGGCTATCCTGTTCCACATGTTAATGGCGGTAATTGCCAAAATTATATTTGCCAAATACTTTTCTCCAAATGTAGCAAGTGCCTTTTTGTAGGTTTCCTTGGTTAATCCCTGTTGATGGATTAATGTGATTTCTTCTGTAATTTCAAGTATCAATTTTTCTTCCTCCGTAAACACATCGGTTTCCCGCCATGCACTAATCAATAATAACCTTTGGGCTGTTTC
Organism: Galbibacter sp. PAP.153; assembly: GCF_037029175.1. Classification (NCBI taxonomy): domain Bacteria; kingdom Pseudomonadati; phylum Bacteroidota; class Flavobacteriia; order Flavobacteriales; family Flavobacteriaceae; genus Galbibacter; species Galbibacter sp. PAP.153. The sequence goes on from NZ_JAZEUN010000026.1 coordinate 29,090, forward strand.
TCCATTTTTTATGGCATCTTTGCTGTGCATATCAATACAAAATGCGCAACCATTTATGTAGGAGGCATTCATTTTAATCAGTTCTTTGTGCGTAGGGTTTAGATCGCTTTCACCTATATACTTTTCAATGGCGTACATGGATTTGTATCCATTTGGCGCTACTTGGTCTATTTGAATTCTTTTTTCCATGACTTCTGGTTTTATATCTATGGAGCAAAGTTAAGCCCCAGTTTCCACAAAAAACTTAATCTGGTTTAAGAAACCTTTTTTGCCCGAAGCTTGCTTAAATATTCTGGCGTTAGGCCCAAATATGTTGCAATAAGGTATTGTGGCACGCGCTGTACAAATTCGGGGAATTGCTCCCGAAAGCTAAAGAAAATTTCTTCTTTTGAATAGTTAAAAATATAATACATGCGCTTAACAGAAGCCCCATAGGCAATTTGGTACATAATTCTAAAATACTTCTCCATCTGCGGATAAGCTTCAAGCAACAAGTCATGATTGGCTGTATCTATTTCAAGTACTTCTGAATCTTCTACCGCCTGAATGTTAAAATCGGTATTGGTTTGATGGTGTAACGCCAAGGCATCGGTAAGCCACCAGTTTTCTAATGCAAACTGTATGGTACGGTCGGCTCCTTTTTCATCTGTAAAAAACATATGAAGGCAACCGCTCAGCACGAAATATTTTGTATTGCACTTGCCACCGGCACGCATGGCAATTTCTTTCTTGCTCAATTTTACCGTATTGAAATAGGATAGTATGTGCGGAAAATCTTTTTCTTCAACCGTAACAAAAGTGTTTAAATGCTTAAAAAACCTATGCGTTATGTTTTCTTCTGAAGGGTTCATGCCTGTAACTGGATTTATAGGATTGTTCTTCAAAGATACTTGAAATAATGCACATATTCACTTTATGAAATGTCTTGATTGCTTTCAAATTTCATGTAACAAACCCAACGCTGTACCTTTATAAACAGGGGGTGAAAAAGCATAAAATATCCCTGTAATACTGAGCCTGTCGAAGTGTAGTTCACTCAACAACATGTCTTCGACAAACTCAGACTGACATTTGGTCTTGAAAAAACTTCATAAGCATTCTTTTAGAATTCCTAAAAGCTTACCGTGGCGCCTACCAAAAAGTTAATGCCGGCCTGCGGGTAATATCCGGTTCCGTCCAAAGTGGTTATGGAGCCATCGTCGTTTTCATCGTCGTAGGTATAATAGTAGCCATTGGAAATGTATTTAGCATCAAAAATATTATTTACCAAGCCGCTTAATACAATAGATTTTACAAAACCCTGGGGTTCAATGGTGTATTGCACATTAAAATCGTTCACGAAATAACTGTCCAGTTTCGAGTTATCGGTATCGGTATTGCCGAGGTATTGTTCTGAAACAAATTTTGACAAGAACGAAAGCTGGAGGTTCTTAAAAGGCAGGTATGTAAAGGTATTTCCGGCTACAAAATCGGGTGAGTACGAAATATTTGTAGTTCCCAAATTATTCAGGTTACCATCTGTTTGTGTATAAAAATCTAAATTCTTGTTCGTGCTCAATGCAAAATTAGGCTTCAGCAAAAATTTATCGGCAAAAAAGAACGTTGCATCTACCTCCAACCCCAAACGATAGCTGTCGCCTACATTTTCGCGCAACGGAGCCCCAACATCGTTTAATTCTCCTGTCAAGACCAATTGGTTTTTATACCGCATATAATAAGTGTTGGCGTTAATTTTTACGGTTGGACTGGCGTAGCGCCACCCCAGTTCAAAATCGTTCAAGGTTTCCGGTTCGGGGTCGCCTGCTTCGTAATCGTTTCTATTGGGCTCTCTGTTTGCGCGTGCATACGAAAAGTATAAATTCTGGGCTTCGTTAAGGTGATAAGTAACTCCCGCTTTTGGATTGAAAAAATTAAAATTGTCGTCTACCAACCCCGTTTCGTTCCCATTTGCCTGATATGATACATGGCGGTATTGCATATCTGCAAACAAACTAAGCTTGTCGGTAGCCCGATATGTTAGCTTTCCGTATGTATTAAAATCGGTTTTTGTTGAATTATCATTGTAATAACGGTCGCGAATCTCGCTATTGGAAGCATACCGCGCCCAAATAATTTCGCCAAAGTGGTCGCCTTCATATTTGTTCCAGGCGCCCCCGCCTATAAACTCCAATTTATTATTGTTATATTTTGCCGAAAAAGTAGTCCCGTAAAAATGGTTGCTCAACCAGCGACGGCGAACAAGATCGGTTGTGTCAACCGTTTCGTCTCCAATAGTAATGGGCTCCAGACCATAATCGGCAAAGGGATCATCTTGTCTATATTGTTCAAAAAATCCACGCCCACGTGTATAATGAATGGCTATATTGGTGCTCCATTCATCATTTAAACGTTGGTTCCAATGCAATTGAAAATGATCTTGTTTGTAATCGTCTACTTCATTATCGTAATAATCCACGATATTTCCTTCATCATCATAAATAGCACCGGCACTGTTAAAGGTACGGCCATATTCTTCAATTTGCCAGTCTTCTACCCCGTTCCATGATTGATAGGTAATTTCGTGCCCGCCAAAAACCAATGCCTTTATTAAAGTATTTTCGTCTTTGTAAGCTCCTTGAAGGAAATACGATTCCAAATCGGAAGAAGCCCTGTCTATATAACCATCTGATTTAATCCTGGAAAGGCGTCCCGAGATCTCGAAATTATCGCTTAAAACGCCGCTACTGAATTTTATGTTGGCTTTTCGGGTATTAAAACTCCCAATGGAACCGGAAATTTGAGCATATGGGTCTTGCGAAAGCGCATCTGTCAACAAATTCAAGCTGGCGCCAAAAGCTCCGGAGCCGTTGGTAGAAGTTCCCACACCGCGCTGTAATTGCAAACTTTGCGTAGACGAGGCAAAATCGGGCATATTAACCCAAAAAGTCCCCTGCGATTCGGCATCGTTGTATGGTATCCCGTTAATGGTAACATTTACGCGCGTGGCATCGCTACCCCGCACACGTATTCCTGTGTAACCAACCCCTGCACCGGCATCGGACGTAGTGACAACCGATGGCAGATAATTCATAAGTACCGGGATATCCTGCCCTAAATTTCTAGGCTGAATTTCTTCGGCCGTTAAGTTTGAAAAAGTTACCGGAGCATCTGCCGTTACACGGATAGCCGATACTAAAACTTCGTCCAACATTACGTCTTCTTCTGCAATTTGCACATTTAATTCGGTATTGCTTTGCACCTCAATGGTTTTTAAAACAGGCTTTTGAGCAGAAAAATTAAAAGACAAGGTTTGTTTTCCTGTGGGTACCATCAACTCGTAATAACCATTGGCGTCGGTTTGGGTTCCGTTATTGCTTTGGGTATGAATTACGGTTGCTCCGGGAACCTGCATTCCTTCTTGGTCTGTTAGCGTTCCGTAAACTTTGTATTCTTGTGCCTGTATGGTTGTTGAAAGCACTAAAAAACATAAAAAATTGAATAAAAACTTCATTCGTAATTGTTTTACGAATAAAAGGGGTCATTATTCAGTATTGATAAATTAATTTGATTTTTTGCCGATTAAACTACAAAAGCGGCCTTTCCTGTATTTTTAATAAGCCTGCCGCCTTTGTCCGGCCCTCCCTAAACGGCATTATCCGTTCTAGGTTCCATGGGTATAATCTCAGCCTTTTGGTTTTTAAGTAAAACCTAAAAGCACCCCTTTTGAGATGTTGCAAATGTACAAAACCATAGTTTCTTGGCAGAAATATTTTCAGAAAACTTTTACATGGTTTTAACAAGCTTTATTTACCTTTAGACAATGAAAAAAACGAAGAGCAGAATCCCGTTAAAAGTTTTTTTAAGCTATTTGGCCCTTGCCTCTTTAGTGGTAATTGTGGGCGGAATGGTCTATAAGGAGATAAGTTCTTTCGCACAGGCACAACGGGATGAAACCGTCGAAAAAAATAAAATATTAAGAATTGGGAAACTCCTAACTTTAATGTATGAAAGCGAAAGTTTTGCCCGTTCTGCCATACAATCCAATACCCAAGAACCCTATATAAGTTTTTTAAGAAAGAACGACTCCATAAGCATTCAAATAGATTCGTTAAAGCAACTTATTGACGAAGCATACCAATCAAAACTACTCGACAGTGTTAACCATTTGCTTGCTCAAAAAGTAAAGAACATCAACGAGCTCAGGGAACTCCGTATTAATGATACTTCAGAAAAATCTATTGAGACAACCATTGAAAAACTCACCAATATTGAAGAAAAATTAGGTAGGCTTTCTTTAAAGGACTTTGTGGAAAACCCAGACAGCCTAGACCCTGCCACCAGGGAAATGCTCATGGAACGTGTTGCCATATACAACCGCTACATCCCAAGGGACTCAAGCAACAGTGTTGACGAAAAAACCCTGGACTCCATTGTTACCGCTTCCCGTGAAATGTTGCAGGACATAAAAGAAAAAGCATCTACACAAAAATTGTCTCTAGCCGTAAAAGAAAGGCAGCTTTTGCGGAACGACCTTACTACTTCGCAACAATTAAGGCAAATTTTAACCGCCTTTGAAGACGATTTTATTAATGATGCCCGTCTGCTCAACATGGAACGGGAAAAAGTTTTGCAAAGAAGCATTCGGGTAATTACCGTTGCCGCCATTATTGGTGCAGTTCTGGTTATTGTTTTTTCCATCATTATCTTAAGGGATTCCTGGCGCAGTCAACAATACAAAAAACAAATTGAAGACTCCAACGAACACAATAAATTGCTTTTAAAAAGCCGTGAACAACTTATTTCGATGGTTAGCCATGACTTAAGGACACCCTTGAGCACAATTTTGGGATATACCCAATTATTAAAGGATGCCAAGTTGAACGAAAAGGAATCGCATTACACCGATAGAATTAAAAATGCATCGAGTTATGTAACCCAATTGGTAGACGACCTGCTCGATTTTACCAAATTGGAGGCGGGGAAAATTCATTTGGAACGTGTTTCGTTCAATTTAAACAATCTCATCAATGAAACTGCCGAAAGTGTTCAATCGTTATACAGAAGCAAGGAAATAAAGCTTATAATTGATGCCGATCCAGAGATAAACAAACTGCTATTGGGAGACCCATTTCGGGTAAAACAAATTTTATCCAACCTCATTGGGAATGCCTATAAATTTACTTCGGAAGGAAGCATTACCGTAAAAACCAGGCTAAAAACAAACAGCGAAAACAAACAGTTCATTACATTATCGGTAATAGATACCGGTATTGGGATAAAAAAAGAAAAACAAAAAATAATTTTTGAGGAATTTACACAAGCTGAAAGCGACACCGAAAAAAAATATGGCGGTTCCGGCCTCGGGCTTACCATTTCAAGAAAGCTTGCCGATCTTTTGGACGGCCACCTCTATTTAGAAAGCAAAGAAGGGAAAGGAAGTACTTTTTCGTTTGTTTTTCCTGCGGAATTTAGCCATCAAGAAGCCACGGAAACCACCCAGCAAAAACACGAAGAGCCCATCCTAAAAGACAAACATTACACTGCCATTGTAATAGACGATGATGAAACGCTTTTACAACTAAACAAAGAGGTGCTCGAAGAGCATAACATACAAGTATATCCTTTTAACAACGGAAAAGATGCTTTGGAAAACATTCAAAATATAACCTACAATTTTATTATTACCGATATCCAACTGCCATCTTTTAACGGGTTTTATTTTGCCGAAACACTACGCTCTGATGTAAAATACCATTACAAAGACCAACCCATTATTGCCGTTACCGGAAGAAAAGACCTCGATAAAGAAAGTTATATTGATGCCGGGTTTGCAGAATTTTTATACAAACCCTACGAACCGCATAAATTAATGCAAAAAATAAATAAGGTGTTGAACAATACCGATGAGCCTTCGGGCGAAAATGAACCAGAAGCCGAAAAGAAAACCATAAACGAGGCAGCACTTTATAATTTGGAATCGCTACAGTCTTTTTTAAACGACAAAGAATCGCTGACCCATGTATTGGATGTTTTTAAGGAAAACACAAAAAAAGATATAAGAAGCCTTAAAGAAGCAATTCAACAAAAAGAGTATGATGAAGTAAGAAAATTGGGCCACAAAATGCAGACCATGTTCAAGCAAATTAGCGCGCACACCGTGGTGCCTATTTTAAATTTCCTGGAACATTTTCCCGAAGATCAACAGGACCAAGTAGAAAAAAACTTTAAAGCCTTAAAAAAGAACATTAAAATTACTTTTAAAGCAATAGACAACGACATAAACCATTAAGCGTCTATTTGGTATTCCTTAATTTTATTGTACAGTGTTTTTCGGGTAATATTAAGCAATTTGGCAGCTTTGGATTTATTGTTGCCCACTTCGTTGAGTGCATTAATGATTAAATCCCTTTCGTTTTCTTTCCTGGAAAAAGACTTCACCTTGTTATTTTCATTTTGGGGCAACGTCAATTCAACGGGAAGCACGCTTTTTTCTATAAGGTCGCCTTGAGTAAGCAAAGCCGATCTTTTTATAACATTGGACATTTCCCTTAAGTTTCCCGGCCATTTATATTGTTGAAAAATGCTTATCACTTCGTCTGAAAAACCCAAAACATTTTTATTGAGCTGTGCATTGGCCATATTTAAAAAATGGTCTGCAAAAAGAAGCAGATCTTCTTTTCGTTCGTGCAAACTGGGTACTTTTATAGAGAATTCATTTAACCTGTGGTATAGGTCTTCCCTAAACTGGCCTTTTTCTACTGCTTTTAAAAGGTCCTCATTGGTAGCTGTAATCAACCTGATGTCCACTTCTATTTCGTGGTTGCTTCCAATAGGCTTAATTTTACGCTCTTGCAGTGCCCTTAAAAGTTGAATTTGGTTTTCATATGATAAATTCCCCACTTCATCCAAAAAAATGGTCCCGCCATTGGCGGCTTCAAAATGCCCCACTTTATTGTTTACGGCACCGGTGAACGAGCCCTTTACATGTCCAAAAAATTCGCTTGCCGCTATTTCCTTGGGAATGGCGCCGCAATCTACTGCAATAAAATTAAGTTCTTTACGGTTACTGTTATCGTGAATCCGTTTTGCAACCACTTCTTTCCCAGTTCCACTATCTCCGGTTATAAGTACCGACATGTCGGTGGGGGCCACCAATTTTATGTATTCGTTAAGTTTGCTGGATGCACTGCTTATCCCGGTTACCGTTTTTGTTGGAGAATCATCAGCTGTAGCGATATTTTCGGCCTTGGTCGATGTTGGAACAGTCATGGATGGCGCTGCCCCATTTTTTAATGCGTTTTGGATAACGATCAAAACCTCGTCTTGGTTAAAAGGTTTGGATATGTAATCGAAGGCGCCTTTTTTCATGGCCTTTACCGCAGTAGAAACTTGGGCATATCCTGTCATTAAAATAACCGGGGTTTCCGGATACTTTTCTTTGACTTTGGTTAGAATGGAGATTCCATCATCATCGGGCAACCTTAAATCTGTAAATACAAGATCGTACTCGGTATTGGTAAGTTTTTTACTTGCTTCTTCTGAAGAATAAACTGCTTCAACGTTAAAGTCGTTCTTTTTCAAGAAACGCTCCAACATGGCCGAAAAAGTTACATCGTCTTCTATTAATAAGATTTTTGGCATTATACAGCTAATTTCTGCAAAAATAGGAAGTTATTCTCCACATCATTCTAAAAAAATCATAAAAAAGGGATAGCTTTCACTACCCCCTAAACAAAATATGACGCTGTTTATACCCGCGATTGCGGGAATTAAGTACAGCATAGGCACATAAGCAACTATGCATAGTTAGGCTTTAATGCCATGCTGTACTTGTTGCTTTACTTCTGGATCCATTCTCCGTTTGATGTGGCATATAGGTTGGAAGTTTGATCTCCTACCAATACCTGAATTTTATATTCATCTGCTTCATTTTTAAAAGCTTTGGACACCTCGATGCCAGGAAAATCGTTTTCAAGTGCATCGGTTACGGCGTCTGGCAATTCAGAAACATCTATTGGCGTATAGTCGTCCTGATCCATATAAATTTCTTCTGCTATTCCATCGTGAAAAAATACGGGCGTTGCTGCAAACGATGCAAAACTACCTAATGTTAATGCTGAGGCTAATACTAACTTTTTCATATCTATATTTTTTAAAATTTTTTCTTCTGTTTATTTAAATACCAGTATTGTACCAATTTTAAAATTTATTATTTAACTAACTAAAAATCAAATAATTATGTGGTATTTTGATTTAAAAACCTTATTAAAAGGTGTATAAAGGTGTGTAAAAAGGCACCTTTACTGGGTAATTAATACCCTTTTTACAAGGGAATCCCTTGACATGAATACATAAAAAAAGCGGCTTCCCTACAGGAAAACCGCTTTTCAAACGTAATTAAAATAAACGAAGCTTATATGTCGTTATTATTTCTGGATCCACTCTCCACTTTCGTTGGCATATAGCGTAGAAGTTTCTTCTCCTACGGTTACTTCTAATTTATATTCAGAAGCTTCATTTTTATATGCCTTAGAAATTTCAGCTCCAGGGAAATCTGCAGCTAATGCATCTGTAATTGCTTGAGGAACTTCAGCTACTTCAATCTCTTGATACTCTTCTTGAACCATGTAAATATCTTCTGCTATTCCATCGTGGAAGATTACAGGGGTTGCTGCAAATGATGCAAAACTACCAAGTGTCAATGCGGATACTAAAACTAACTTTTTCATAATAAATGGGTTTTTATGATTAATATATTATTTGTTTCTTAATTCTGTTTGATTAATATATTACCATATTTATACCAAAACAAGCACCCGTATGTCCTTCATGTATAATACGCTGATATATAAGTAATTATGACATTAAAGTATATCAAGCCTTTTTTAAAAAGTGTGTAAAAAAGCGTGTAACAAGAAGTATTGTGTGTAAAAAATATACAGCCCGAACAATAAAACCCCATTATACCATACTGATAATGAGGTTTTTAAAATGAATATTTTTTACTTGTCTTTTACCTGATGGGCTGGCTTTAATAAGTCTACCACTGTTTTGACTGGATTAAACGTTGTAAGCGGTACCTCTACAAAAATGGTGTTCCAAAATGCCATCCCGCCATTCCACAAACCGGGAAGCTCCAAGGCCTTTAACTCTTTCCCGTCCTTTGTTTTAGTGGTTATAAAAGCTTGTTGCTTATTTATATAGTCCAGTAAATTGTACTTTTCCCCTTTGTAATTTTTGGTGCTGCATACTATATCTACGGGGTTAAAGTGGGTTGCGTTGTTTAAAATATCCTTCTGGAATTTATTGTTCCCATCTATTTGGGGAGATTCTACTATTTGAAGCGATATGTTACCATCTTCGTCCTTAATCCAAAATGGACCGCCCCCGGGTTCGCCTTCGTTTTTTACCATTCCGCATATTCTAATCGGGGCGTTTAGTTTTTCCTTTAAAAACTCAATTTGATAGATTTCCTTATACTTGTCCACATCGGGCTTTACATGTACATTAAGGTTGTTTTTTAAAAAGTCCTTGATTTCTTCAATTTTGGCTTCACTGGGTTCTTCATTGTCAAGGAGCTTGGCATATTCAAAAACTTTGGACTGAATTTCGAGCAATTTGCCCGCCAGTATTTTTTTGTATTCGGCCACTTCATGCTTGTATTTGTATACAACCACATTGTCTATATTCTTAACAAAAATAATGTCGGCGTCCTGCTCGTTTAGGTTTTCTATTAAAGCACCGTGACCGCCTGGCCTAAAAAGTATTTCTCCCGATTCCAGCCTAAAAGGTTCGTTTTCCATATCGACCGCAATGGTATCTGTAGATTCTTTTTGAAAAGAAAATGATGTTTTAAAGGAAACGCCTGTTTTTTCTTCCACCCGTTTTTTTATTTTTTCCATTTCATCATCAAAATCGTTGTTGTGTTCTTTAGAAATGGTAAAATGAAGGTTGGCCGTTCCTTTGGATTCGTCGTACAGAGCAGCTTCATACATATGTTCCTCAAAAGCAGTGGCCGGATGCGTTTTGTATTTATGGAAAGGAAGCAGGCCTTTGGGACTGGATCCGTAATCGAATTCATCTTTGTCCAACAGGATTTTTATAAAATAATATTTTTGGAAATGATCGGGAAGGTTTAGAAAATCCGGGTGTTTTTCAACAAATCTTTTAATTACGGCTTCGTAAAACGGAAACTTTTCAACCCCAATAAAAAATGTTCTGATAATATCGGCTTTTTCCCTGTTTACATAAGCGTTAATTGTTTCGTTGGCGGGATTATAATTGTTTAAAAACTGAAAAAGTGCCTTAAACATTCGGGTTGCCGCCCCGGAAGCAGGAACAAATTTTAATAGATCCAGCGTGTCTTTCTGTTTCTCGAATAGCGATATGTATTTTTCCTTTTCTACATCAGAAAATTGATGGATGCCATGATCTATGGTAGCTGCCGCCAATAAATTTACATAAGGGATGCCTCGCTTAAAAGTCTCTATTTGTTCGGTTACCTGACTTTCACTTATTCCCTTTTTTTGCATTTGTTTTTTATCGGCTTCCGTAAGGTCTATCATTTTTTAAAATTTTTTCAACTTGGTTAATGGCCTGTTTTAATCTTGTTTCCAGGTTTCCTTTTAGCACAAAGTAGGGTTTATTGTATGTATCGAGGGCATTTTTGAAGCGCTTGAACATGGCTTCACGTTCATTGGGCTTGTCCCTAAGGACATCTTCTTCCCATGGAACATCAATATACGTTAAAAAATATAATTCGTAATTATTTTCCAAGGCATATTTTTCAATTTTAGGGTCGCAATATCCATTGTAATAGGCTTCAGAATATACTTTTATTTCCAGTAGGTTGGTGTCGCAAAAAAGTACTTTATTGGCATGTAAGGTCAATTGGTTTTCTTCCTTCATCTGCCCTTCAGCAATAATTGGCAAATCCTCTTTTGTACAAAGTTCTTTTTTAGTATTCCATTTTGCCTCCAGATAGGCCCGCATGTATTCAGGCACCCATTTTGTATTAAAATGTGCAGCTAAAGATTTTGCCAAAGTGGTTTTCCCGGTAGATTCGGGACCAAAAAGCACTATTTTAACAATGTTTCCGGGCTTTTGTTTAAATTTTTCTTCCATGCTTTGTATCCGTATATTGCTATAATGGTTAAAATGGCGTAAAGAAAACCAGACATAACTAAGCCCTTAAACAGGTATAAAGGGACAGAAATTACATCGCCAATAATCCAAAAAGTCCAGTTTTCGAGCTTTTTCTTTGCCATGAGCCACATACCGGCAAAGAAAATGGCCGTTGTGAGCACATCTACATATGAAAACCATGATTGCCATTTCTCAAAATATTCATAAACCCCAACAACAAAAATTACAGCGCCAAAAAATAAAAGGAACACGATTTTTTTTTCTTTTGATGTGGTCCTGGTAATAGGAATAAAATGCGTGGCGTCTACTTTACGTGTCCATAAGTACCAGCCGTAAATACTCATTGAAAAATAATATGCATTTATAAGCATGTCTCCCAATAAACCATATTGCAACAACAAATACACATATATGGCCGTGCTGATGATTCCGGTGGGATATACCAGGATATTTTCCCGTTTAGAATACCATACGCTCAAGAGCCCAAAAACAATGGCAATTGCTTCTAAAACAATATACGGCATTGGCACTCCTTGGTATTGGGCAAAAAACCAATCAAAAATGTGGCTCATAATCGCTTCTGTCGGTTTTTACAAGCTTCATGTACAGCAAACCTTTATCGATCATCCCAAAAGCTTCCTTGATTTCCTTTGTCAAAACCTGCATCACTTCATCATAATCGCCATAAACTTGTGTACTCAATGGGTTTTCGAGCACCGTTAAGCCACTTGCGCGCATTTTTTTTATGAAATGGATAATGGATGGCTCATAATCGTCTTGAATGGGCGTTAATGTTAACTCTACTGATATTTTCATTTGTTTAAATTTTTATAGTTGTAATTTACTATTCAACAGTCAATTTCTTTTACAGTTCTATTGCATACGCACAGGTAAAACCATCAAACTCTAAAAAAACTGCTTTATATTTTTTTACGGTTTCATTATAAAAAATCCAACTCACCGTTTTTTTATCCATAAGCTTAAACGGAATTACTTTAGCATGTTGTTTAAAGCTCATTCCTTCGGTAGCAAAAATTTTGTACAGGCTTTCCTTGATGCACCATACAACCGTAAGCGGCCTTACATCGGCATCCGACAAAAAATTGTATTCGTAATCCACAAACTTATGGGCTATTACACTTATTTTTTCCCGTTGCTTTTCAATATCGATCCCTACTTTTAAAGTATCGCTAATTATAATGCCGGAAAAAATAAAAGAATGCGTTATCGATATCTCTTTGCCATCTTTTAAATGCGGCTTTCCATTAGCATCATAATACAGGTCGGAAGTTTTATAACCGGCCGCCTTGAGCAGTTGTCGCACGCTTAAAAAACCTCTTTGGTGAATTTCAGACTTCATATTGCCCAGCCTTAATTTACAATTGGCCGTAAGCTCAATACCGTCCATTAATTCCCCCTTGGGCTCTTCTATCTTCCAAATCAATACTTTAGTGCCCCGGCAAGGCGTTATAGTTTTATAAAGAGGCATGTATAATACAAGTTAATTATGTAACTTTGCACCAGATTTTGTGGTTCAAGATCACTATTAAAAAAAGCAATTTTGTTGCTTAACGAACGTAAAAATAAGAAAGTAATATGAGTACCAAAACAATTCCTTATGTAGCTTACAAAGTAAAAGACATTTCTTTGGCAGAATGGGGAAGAAAAGAAATAGAATTGGCCGAAGCCGAAATGCCCGGTTTAATGTCCTTAAGAGAAGAATATAAGGACGCACAGCCCTTAAAAGGCGCCCGTATAGCAGGATGTTTACACATGACCGTTCAAACTGCCGTGCTTATAGAAACATTGATTGCATTAGGGGCCGAAGTTACATGGAGCTCATGCAATATATACTCTACCCAAGATGAAGCCGCCGCTGCCATTGCTGCTGCCGGTATCCCCGTATATGCGTGGAAAGGCATGAACGAAGAAGAATTTGACTGGTGCATAGAGCAAACGCTTTTCTTTGGAGAAGACAGAAAACCATTGAATATGATTTTGGACGATGGTGGCGACCTTACCAATATGGTGCTGGACAAATATCCAGAACTTTCCAAAGACGTAAAAGGCTTGTCCGAAGAAACAACTACAGGCGTACACCGCTTGTACGAGCGCGTAAAAAATGGCACATTACCTATGCCCGCAATAAACGTAAACGATTCGGTGACCAAATCGAAGTTCGACAACAAATATGGGTGTCGCGAAAGTGCCGTTGATGCAATTAGAAGAGCAACAGACGTTATGTTGGCCGGAAAACGTGTGGTAGTGTGCGGTTATGGAGATGTTGGTAAAGGTACCGCGGCTTCTTTTAAAGGCGCCGGATCTATTGTTACCGTTACCGAGATAGATCCTATTTGTGCACTTCAGGCCGCAATGGACGGATATGAGGTGAAAAAATTGGAAACAGTTATCGAAAAAGCCGATATCGTTATAACCACCACCGGAAACCGGGACATTGTTACTGGCAAGCATTTTGAAAAAATGAAAGACAAGACCATTGTTTGTAATATTGGTCATTTCGACAACGAGATCGACGTTGCATGGCTTAATAAAAACCATGGAAACACCAAAATAAACATCAAACCGCAAGTAGACAAATATACCGTTAACGGAAAAGACATTATCCTATTGGCCCAGGGCCGTTTGGTAAACTTAGGTTGTGCCACAGGGCATCCAAGCTTTGTTATGAGCAACTCGTTTACCAACCAAACGTTGGCCCAGATAGAATTGTGGAACAATTCCAACAAATACCAAAACGAGGTTTATATGCTTCCAAAGCATTTAGACGAAAAAGTGGCAAAACTTCATTTAGAAAAAATAGGCGTAGAGCTTACCGAACTCAATGAAGAACAGGCCAAATACATAGGCGTAGCGGTAGAAGGGCCCTTTAAGCCCGAGTATTATAGGTACTAACTAAACCTTTACAATTAAAAAAAAGCAAAAAAAAGCAGTTATATATCCTTATAGCTGCTTTTTTTTATACATCATTTTCTTAGTTTCTGGGGCAATTACACCGATAAGCGGTGTAGCAGGTTTTACGCTACCAATTATAGCAAACCATATATAAAAGTTTGCTATAAGCTAACCGCTTCAATCCTTATTGCATAATAATCAACATATTTACTTTTTGGTCAGATCATTTTTTATAACTTAACGTGGGTTCCATATAATAACACATATTAATATTAAGCTCGATTTTAGATTAGTTATATTCCACAAACAACTCCTGCAAGGTCTTTTTTTTACCTTGTATGTGCATTCCTGCTGTAAAACCTTGCAGGAATAATCAAGCTCAATAGAGTCTCGAACCCACGTTAAATTAATGCACATGGCTTACGACGATAAAAAAATAAAAGTTCCGCGGTTTAACGAAGAATCCGGGTTTTATACCACAAAAAAACGCTCAAAAATGATGGGCCGCATAAAAGGTATAAACACCAAACCTGAATTGTTGTTCCGGAAAGCCCTCTGGAAAAAAGGCATCCGCTACCGCTTAAACAATAAAAAATTACCGGGAAAGCCAGATATTTCAATTAAAAAATACCGATTGGCAATTTTTATTGACGGCGAGTTCTGGCATGGTTACAACTGGCCAGAAAAAAAGCATGCAATAACGCGAAACAGAGCCTTTTGGATTCCCAAAATAGAAAGAAACATGCAACGCGACCGGGAAGTAAACGCCCAATTGGCAGAAATGGATTATACCGTTTTTAGGTTCTGGACACACGAAATTAAAAAAGAACTGGACAAATGCATAAACGATGTGCTGGTTTATATCAATACCGGCAGGATAGATTGGTAGCGACTTTAACGCTGCAAAAAACAAAAAGGGTCAACCAAAACGGTAACCCTTTTTAAATTTTTTTTATTATAAAATCTTAATGATTCAATTCTTCTTCATTTTCTTGTAAAGGAAGCGTTTGCGGAACAAAATCCTGCCCCGGAATTACGTATTCACCATCTTCATTGGTTTTACTGTAATCGTAAGCCCATCTATGTACCTCTGGAATTTCACCAGGCCAGTTTCCGTGGATATGTTCCACAGGAGTTGTCCATTCAATAGTATTCGAGTTCCATGGGTTTTGAGGAGCTTTCTTACCGTAAAAAATACTGTGAATAAAGTTCCATGCAAAAATTAACTGTGCCAACCCGGCAATAAGTGCAAAAACAGTCATTACCACCTGAATGTTTGTTAAATCGTCAAACATCGGGAAGTTTGTATTTGTATAATAACGTCTTGGCACCCCTGCCATTCCCACAAAGTGCATCGGGAAAAATACGCCGTATGCACAAATAGCGGTAATCCAGAAATGGATATATCCAAGATTTTTATTAAGCATTCTTCCAAACATTTTCGGGAACCAGTGATATATACCGGCAAACATTCCGTAAAGTGCAGAAATACCCATTACCAAATGGAAGTGGGCCACTACAAAATAGGTATCGTGCACGTTAATATCAAGGGCACTGTCTCCTAAAATAATTCCTGTTAGCCCTCCTGTAATGAAAGTAGAAACCAAGCCTATTGAAAACAACATTGCAGGATTTAACTGCAAATTACCTTTCCAGAGCGTTGTTATATAGTTAAAAGCTTTTACAGCCGAAGGAATTGCAATCAATAGCGTTGTAAAGGTAAAAACCGAGCCCAAGAAAGGGTTCATTCCCGATATAAACATATGGTGCCCCCAAACAATGGTAGATAAAAATGCAATTGCCAATATAGAAGCAACCATTGCCCTGTAACCAAAAATTGGTTTTCTAGAGTTGGTAGCTATAATTTCAGAAGTAATTCCCAATGCCGGTAATAATACAATATAAACCTCAGGGTGGCCCAAGAACCAGAAAAGGTGCTCGAACAATACGGGAGATCCTCCTTGATAGTGTAAAACTTCACCTTGAATAAATATATCCGACAAGAAGAAAGACGTACCAAAACTTCTGTCCATTATTAACAATAAAGCAGCCGATAATAATACAGGGAAAGAAACAATACCGATTATGGCAGTTACAAAAAATGCCCAAATAGTAAGCGGAAGCCTAGTCATGGACATTCCTTTTGTTCTTAAATTGATTACCGTAACCACATAATTAAGCGACCCCAATAAAGAAGACGCGATAAATATGGCCATGGAAACCAACCATAAAGTCATTCCCATTCCAGATCCGCCCATTGCCTGTGGCAATGCACTTAATGGTGGATATATGGTCCATCCCGCAGCGGCCGGTCCAGCTTCAACAAATAAAGACAGTACCATGATAACACTGGATAAGAAGAACATCCAATAAGAAATCATGTTCATAAACCCAGAAGCCATATCCCTTGCACCAATTTGCAATGGTATAAGAAGGTTACTAAACGTACCGCTCAATCCTTGTGTAAGTACAAAGAATACCATTATGGTACCGTGTATGGTAACTAAAGCCAAGTATATATTAGGGTCCATAACTCCTTCTGGAGCCCATTTGCCCAATAATACCTCAAATATCTTAAAAGATTCTCCAGGCCATGCAATTTGCATTCTGAACAGTAAAGACATTGCAATACCCAATACACCCATAATCAAACCAGTAATTAAATACTGTTTTGAAATCATTTTATGATCTTGGCTGAAGATATATTTTGTAATAAATGTCTCCTTATGATGATGTCCATGATCATGTGCGTGATCTTCTGAGTGCCCCTGTGCTGCTGTTGCTGACATAATCTTATTTACTTTTATATTTTAATTCTATCGTTATTAAATTGTAATCTATTCTGCTGCTGCAATAGTTTTCTTGAACGTATCTTGTTCCTTCATCCATGCATCGAACTCTTCTTGTGTCTCTACTACTATTTTCATTTGCATATTGTAGTGAGAGGGTCCACAAATTTTGTTACATAACAGAACATAGTCAAATTCCCAAGGATCGGCATTATCATCTCCATTTGCCCTTCTTTTAGCCCTTATTTTATTAATATGCTGAACTTTTTCAGCAATTCCGGGATCCATTCTCATTTCTTCGGTTGTAATGGTTGGCGTGAACGAAAATTGTGTAATCATCCCTGGAACACAGTTCATTTGCGCCCTAAAATGCGGCATATAAGCGGAATGGAGCACATCTTGCGAACGCATTTTAAAGATAATCTTTCTTCCAACCGGCAAATGTAACTCTGTCTGGGAAACTACATCGTCCTGACCATAAGGGTCGGTTTCATCTATACCCAACACATTGTTTTTATTAATGTCTATCAACCTTACATTGGCTTTCCCCAAAACGTTATCTGCTCCGGCATATCTGGCCTTCCAGTTAAACTGTTGGGCATATAGTTCTATAATAATCGGGTCTCCTTCTTCTTCATCGATATCCATCAAGCTTGTCCAGGTAAACAATCCATAAAGGATTAAACCTGCCAAAACAATTACAGGAATAATTGTCCAGATAAACTCCAATTTATCATTATCTGCATAAAACAATGCTTTTTTGCCTTTTTGTCCTCTATACTTGTATGCAAAGAAGTACAACAATGCTTGGGTAACTATTTGCACAAAGAATATAAGTGCCATAGAGATATGCATCAAGCTGTCATATTCCGGTCCATGTTTGGAAGCTGGGGTACCTAATAACACATCACCCCATTCCCAGAACGAATAAATTGTAAGAAGGTAAATGAATATTAAGAATCCGAACATCAAATATCCATTAATCTTGTTGTCTTTATCATTAGCGATTTGAGAATTTTCGGTGCCAACTTGTGACAATTCAAAAATCTTAGTCATCTGCCAAATGGCAATGGCAACAAGTAGAAGAACAATTATTGTTAATAAAGCAGTCATCGTATATATCCTGTTTACTTTTTAAAATTTAAATTAATAATGAAAGTGTTTACTTTCTTCAACAAATGGGTTGCGTTTTGCTAAGAACGATGGTGTTTTGGCCAACGCACTGAACACAACAAAAATGAACAATCCTAAGAAGAAGAGTATACTTCCAATTTCCGGCACTCCAAAGCTCCAATGCTCACCTACGGTAGATGGCATTACAATTTGGAAAATGTCCATATAGTGACCTATAAGGATGCTTATTCCAGCAATCATTACAAACCAGTTTACACGTTTAAAGTCGCTGTTCATCAATACCAAGAACGGACATACAAAGTTGAACACCAGCATTCCAAAGAATATCCCATTGTAATGCTCTATCCTGGTAAGGAAATAGCCAGCTTCTTCGGGTATGTTTGCATACCATATCAACATGAACTGTCCAAACCATAGGTAGGTCCAGAAAATGCTTAAACCAAACATAAATTTGGCCAAATCGTGTATATGGCTATCGTTTACAAATTCCAACAATCCTTTAGATTTAAGGAACATTGTAACCATTGCTATAACCGTTACGGCAGAAACAAACATACTTGCAAAAACATACCATGCAAATAATGTGCTGTACCAATGTGGTTCTAATCCCATGAACCAGTCCCACGCCATGATGGATTCTGTTACAAAAAAGAATAACAAGAAGAAAACAGACATTTTAAAGTTCTTTTTATAATAGGTATTATCTTTTGCATCGTCTTGAGCATACGAATTTTTAATGGCAAAATGCCTATATATAATCCATCCTGCCAAGAATATGAGTGATCTTATCAAAAAGAACGGTATGTTTAAATATCCTGATTTTAATTGTAATATTTCATCGTGTGCCATTACGTTTGGATCCATCCAAATATACAAATGGTTTAAATGAAAGGCGGACGTCAATACAAAGAATACATAAAGTATTACCGCTCCCGGGAACAGGTAGGAGCTAATGGCTTCCATAACCCTAAAAAGTACCGGAGACCAGCCTACTTGTGCCACGTGTTGTATTGCATAAAAAACAAGTGTTCCCAGAGCTAGCATAAAAAAGAAAAATGCTGCAATAAAGAACGCTGCCCATGGGCGGTTCTGCAATTTACTCAATGTATGCTCGTCATGCGATTGATGGCTTGCAGCTTCATCGCCATGTGTGTCTGCATGGGCACCAGCTTCTGCATGATGCTCTTCTACAGCCGCTTCTTCATGGGTACTTTCTCCATGCCCCCCACCATGGTGAGCATCTTGAGCAACCATAGCTTTAGCCTCTTCTATTGTAGAAGGAGAATTTATAAAACCGAATCCTATCCCAAGAAAACCAACTACCATTAGTATGATAGATGCTAACTTTAATTTATTTGAAAACGTGTACATATCTTAATATCTTCTTTTTGATAGTTGATCTTAATTATTTATTCTCTAGGTCTTGCTTAAGTTTCATTACATACTCTGTAACTTCCCAACGCTCTTGTTCGTTTAGTTGATTTGCATAAGAACCCATTGCATTCAATCCATAACGAATTACGTGGTAAACACTTCCTTCTGTAATGGCCCTACCGGCATCATCATAACTGGGAACCCCTAATATTTTTTCACGGTCAACTAAAACTCCTTTTCCATTTCCTTTGGTACCATGGCAAACTGCACAGTAGATATTGAAAAGTTCTTCGCCCTTTTTTAAATATTCATCGGTTACAGTAGAGTCTGCATTCCTGTATGCCTCAAACGGAAGAGGGTTTTTCAAGTTTGCCTTTGCAAGGTCATGCCCTTCCAGTGTATTTGGATATTCGTATGGCATGTGCCCTCTTGCAATGGTCCCTTCTACGGGTAATTGCCCTTCTTTTCCATTTCTAAATGCACCTGTTTCCTGGTATGTTTCATAACTTACCGGTTCGTACATATTAGGCATGTATTGATAATTTGGTGTTGATTTGTTATGGCAAGATGCAACTAAGGTAGCAACGCCTAACACAATCCCTATTTTTACAAAAACTCTCATTTCGAATTATTAATGCTTTTCTGAAACTTTAACTTCTACCGCTCCCGTATCTACCAAGAGCCTTGTTAATTCGTCTTCATTATCGTGTAAAGACACTTCCATTAAAAAATGGTCGTCTGTTGTTCTTACATCAGGATTTTCAGCTTTTTTAAACGGCCACAATTTACTTCTCATATAAAAAGTAATTACCATTAAGTGAGCTGCAAAGAAAACGGTTAACTCAAACATAATCGGTATAAAAGCCGGCATGTTCTCAATAAAACTAAAGCTGGGCTTTCCCCCGATGTTTTGAGGCCAGTCTTCTATCATGATAAAGTCCATCATCAATACGGCTACAGTTATACCTACACATCCGTACATAAAAGATGTAATGGCAATTCTTGTAGGTGCTAAGCCCATAGCTTTGTCCAGCCCGTGTACCGGGAATGGCGTATAAACTTCTTCAATATGATGATGCGCTTCCTTAACCCGTTTTACGGCCATCATTAAAACGTCGTCATCATTATATATCGCTTGTATAACTTTTGAAGCCATAGATTAATTTATTAAGTTTTTAGCTTGACCTGCCCAATCGTCTCTTTGTGCCCTTCCAGGAAATGCTCCTGTAATTTCATCTAAAAGATTGTATTCTTTCTCGGACATTTTACTTACTTGTTCGTATTTATAGATCCCTATCTGGTTCAATGTTTTTTCCATAACCGGACCGATCCCGTTTATCTTTTTAAGGTCGTCTGCTTCATCTTCATCGTCATGAACCCCCAAGGAAGCTAATAATTGAGCCTGTTTTTCGGCATCTATTTTTATACTTTCTGAAGATGTTTTCTTGCTTACTTCAGCAATGTCAGATGTTCTGTGGTCGGCTGCGGTTCCGGCAAGGCTATTGCCTTCTTCGCGAAGTCTCTTGTACCTTTCCCCAGATGATTTCAATATTGTTTTAACCTCTGCCTGTGCTATTACAGGGAATGTTCTTGCATACAATAAAAACAATACAAAGAAAAACCCTATTGTCCCCAAAAATATCCCAACATCTACAAAAGTTGGAGAGAACATAGACCATGACGACGGCAAGTGACCTTTACTCAAGTTGATTACGATAATATCGAAACGCTCGAACCACATCCCTATGTTAATAACAATGGATACAATAAACGACCACATAAAGTTTCTTCTCAGTTTCTTTATCCAAAGTGTTTGCGGAACCACAAAGTTACATATAATCAAGGCCCAAAATGCCCACCAGTAAGGGCCCGTAGCGGCACCAATTGAAAGGTATGTGTAGTCTTCGTAATTACTTCCGGAGTACCATGCAATAAAAAACTCGGTTATATAAGCTACACTTACAATCCCGCCGGTAAGCAAAATTACCTTATTCATGTACTCGATATGGGCTCTTGTTATGTAGTTTTCAAGGTTCGATACTTTACGCATAATAATGAGCAGCGTTAATACCATTGCAAAGCCCGAGAAAATTGCCCCGGCAACGAAATAAGGAGGATATATGGTACTGTGCCATCCCGGGATTACCGATGTAGCAAAGTCAAAAGATACAATGGTGTGCACCGAAAGTACCAATGGTGTTGCCAAACCTGCCAATACCAAGGATACTTCTTCAAAACGTTGCCAATCTTTTGCCCTACCGCTCCATCCGAAGCTTAACAAGCTATATATTTTTTTCTGAAAAGGCTTAACTGCCCTGTCGCGCAGCATTGCAAAATCCGGGAGCAATCCTGTCCACCAGAATACAAGTGAAACCGATAGATATGTAGATATTGCAAATACGTCCCAAAGCAATGGTGAGTTAAAGTTTACCCACAACGACCCGAACTGGTTTGGTATTGGAAGTACCCAATAGGCCAACCAAGGACGTCCCATGTGAATAATTGGGAACAAACCTGCCTGAACAACCGAGAAGATCGTCATTGCCTCTGCAGAACGGTTTACGGCCATTCTCCATTTTTGACGGAACAACAACAATACTGCCGAGATAAGTGTTCCTGCATGCCCGATACCTACCCACCATACAAAGTTGGTAATGTCCCAGGCCCATCCAATGGTTTTATTTAATCCCCATACACCAATACCAGTTGAAATGGTATAAATAATACAGCCCAACCCCCAAAGGAAGGCTACTAAAGCTATTGAAAAGACAATCCACCATTGTTTGTTTGCCCTTCCCTCAACCGGGGCGGCAACATCTACAGTAACATCATGGTAAGATTTTTCTCCCGTTACTAAAGGTTCACGTATAGGTGCTTCGTAATGCGACGCCATAATACTTTATATAATTATTCTTATTAGTTTTTTGTTTTACGCTTCTTCTGTATTTCTAATTTTTGTGTGATAGAATACATTTGGTCTGGTTCCTTTAAAACCAAGTAAGTGATACATACGGTTACTTTCTTTTAGCGCAACCACTTCACTTTCTTTATCGTTTACATCGCCAAACACCATAGCTCCAGAGCTACATGCTGCCGAACATGCTGTTTTAAATTCGCCGTCCTTAATTGACCTACCATCTCTCTTGGCATCAAGGATTGTTTTTTGCGTCATTTGTATACACATAGAACATTTTTCCATTACACCACGAGATCTTACCGTTACGTCTGGGTTTAATACCATTCTTCCTAAGTCATCGTTCATATGGAAATCAAACTCGTCATTCTCACTATACAAGAACCAGTTGAAACGACGTACTTTATAAGGGCAGTTGTTTGCGCAATATCTTGTACCCACACAACGGTTATAAATCATTTGATTTTGACCTTGTTTACCATGTGATGTTGCCGCAACAGGACAAACTGTTTCACAAGGCGCATGGTTACAGTGCTGACACATTACCGGCTGAAATGCCACCTGAGGATTTTCAGATGGATGCTCTAACTGATGATATGTACCAATTGAGTTAGGAGCAGCTTCTACTACTTCCGTATCGCCTTCGAAGGTTTCTTCTGATGAATAATACCTATCTATACGCAACCAGTGCATATCCCTATATTTTCTCACCTCGCTCTTACCAACTACCGGAACGTTGTTCTCGGCATGACAGGCAATTACACATGCTCCACAACCTGTACAAGCATTCAAGTCTATCGATAAATTGAAATGATGCCCTATGCTGGAATCGAAAGATGCCCAAAGATCTGATTCTTCAACGGGAACCTCCTGATGATTTACAGACACTTCCGGTTGCGGATTCCATTCGTGCGAATTTTTAGTATTAAATATCTCCAGTGAAGTTTCACGAAGAATATCATTTCTTCCGTCCATGGTACTCTTCATCTGCACTGAGGCAAACTCGTGCGTACCAGAAACTTTTTCAATTTTAACCTCTTGGGAGTTATTAAAGTCTAAATAAAGCGGGTATGCATTTACCCCGGTCTTCATTTCCTCTTTTACGCCAAGTTTTTTACCATATCCAAATGAAAGTCCAACCGTCCCTTTAGCTTGACCCGGCTGGATTAAAACTGGTACTTGGTCTATGGAAACACCGCCAACGGTTACTTTTACATAATCTCCATTAAGCCCTCCATTGGAAACGGTATAGTTTTCCAAATCCAGCGTTTCGGCATCTGCTAAAGAGATTGTCAAGTAATTATCCCAAGTTGTACGCGTAATTGGGTCGGGAAGTTCCTGCAACCATGGGTTATTGGCTTGTTTACCGTCTCCCATTCCTGTTTTAGGATATAATACAAGCTCCATTCCGCTTGATGCAGTTCCTGCCAATTTTCTGGCAGAAGCGGCAACGGAAGCCACAGCGGCCTCGGCCACCATGGAAGCTTCATTTTTATCTATATTTTCATCGGTTGAGGCTTCATCAGTATTATCTTCTTCTACAACTTCAACAACATTTCCGTTTCCTATAAAAACTCCATCGTGCAATGCTTGGTTCCATGAAGCTCCACCAAGAACAGTAGTTTCCCAAGCCTGCCTCATGTAATCATGGAAAGCAACATCGTTACCAGTCCATTTTAGCAGTGAATCCTGAAATTGTCTTGTATTAAATATAGGACGTATTGTTGGTTGCATTAAACTGAAATGATTCTTTTTCATCTCCACATCCCCCCATGATTCTAAATAATGGGGTGCCGCGGCAACATATGTCGTTTTTGTTGAAGTTTCATCTTCTTTAAGCGAGAAGGCTACGGATAATGGAACCTGAGCCAAGCCAGCTTCGAACTCTGCCGCATTTGGCAATGTGTAAAGCGGGTTAACACCGCTCATTATCAAAGCGCCAACCTTGCCAGCATTCATATCCTTAACAAGTGCAGCCACTTGTTTTGAATTTCCTTGCCTGGTTAATCGAGGTTGATCTACATCCATAACCACACTGGAAATGGATTTATTGATTGCCAAAACAATTTTTTGGGCGTCAACATCGCTAATTCCGGTGACAACAACTGCTTTTCTACCAGCCCTTGCTACTTGGGCAGCAGCATTTTTAACTGCTTCATCTATTTTTGCCGGCAATTCACCACCAACAGAAGTACCATTTAACGCTGCATAGAATTTAGCCAAGGCTATTTTTTGCTGAGAAGGCGTTAAAGGAACTCTTTTATCGGCGTTTGCACCGGTTAAACTCATATTTGATTCAAACTGAATATGACGCGACATTTTTCCGTGAGCTGGAATACGACCTTTGGAATACCCTGAATCGTATCCGCCACCTTGCCAATCGCCCAAGAAATCTGCGCCAAAGGAAACAATTACTTCTGCTTTGGAAAAATCGTAATCCGGTAAAGCACGCATCCCATAAGTTGCTTCAAAAGCATTTAGGGCCGCATCTTCAGAAATGGCATCATACTGAATATGTTTAACACTACCATACTTTGCAGCGAACTCAGCTATCAACTTATTGGTAGCAGGGCTGGCAAAAGTCTGTGTCAACAATACAATTTGCTTTCCACCTGCTTTGGCAGCATTAAGCCCATTTACCACATTTGTATCAAGCTCGTCCCATGATGTATATTGGCCTTTTGATTTGGGCCCTTGTACCCTTAAACTATCATACAATCCTAATACCGACGCATGCACCCTTGCATTTGCACCACCATTTATTTTAGCGTCTGTATTGCTCTCTACTTTAATTGGTCTTCCTTCACGAGTTTTTATCAATATGCTAGCAAAATCGTACCCGTCGGCAATGGTTGTAGCATAATAATTTGCCACGCCCGGAACTATATTTTCCGGCTGCACCACATAAGGAATTGCTTTCTTTACGGGCCCCTCGCAAGCCGCCAATGAAGCAGCAGCTGTAGTAAACCCTACATATTTAAGAAAATCCCGTCTGCTCGTAGACGAAGAATCTAATGATTCTTTATCTCCTAAAAACTCATCTGTAGGGATTTCCTCAACAAACTCATTCTGTTTAAGCGTCTCAGCGATAGAGCTATTTGGATTTAGCTCCTCAACACTTGACCAGTATTTTTTGTTTGATGCCATGTTATATATAACTATTTTAAATCGGCCTGCCTTAACAGGCTTCACTTAGATTCTTTATGTTAAACTCTCTCGAGAAATTATTATTAATAGTGACACTTAGCACACTCGATTCCGCCAAGCTGGGCAGCTGTCAACTCTTCCACGCCGTATTTTTTGGAAAGCTCGTCATGTATTTTTGTATAATACTCGTTCCCTTCCATTTTTACATTTGTCTTACGGTGACAGTTAATACACCAACCCATTGTTAACGGAGCTTCTTGATGTAAAATCTCCATTTCCTGAACCGGACCATGACATTCTTGACAAGCAATTCTTCCTACCGTTACGTGCTGCGAGTGATTAAAGTATGCGAAATCTGGTAAATTATGAATCCGCACCCATTTTACAGGCTCTGTTTCTCCAGTATATTGTTGATTTTGAACATCCCATCCTACAGCTTTGTAAAGTTTAGCGATTTCTCCATCATAAAATTCTTTTGAATATTCCGCCCCGCCAGTTTCTTCTGCAACCTCTGGAATACTCTTATGACAGTTCATACATACATTTAAGGATGGAATCCCTGATGTTTTTGAAGTTCTAGCCGAAGAGTGACAATATTTACAATCTATTTTATTATCCCCCGCGTGAATTTTGTGCGAAAAGTGAATTGGCTGGATTGGTTGATATCCTTGATCTACGCCAACCTGCATAAGATACCCAAATGCAAAATAAGCAGACGCCAACAACAAGAATACTACAGAAACTAATACTAAAAACTGATTTTTAACAAAGGCTCTCCATAACGGCATCCTTTCTTCCTTCTCTGGAAATTCCACGCCATTTACTGCTGCAATTCTTCGTAACGTTTTATTCACCAAGAACAACATTACAACCAATACTCCAAACACTAGAACAAGCGCCCCAAGTATAATTTCGTTACCTACGCCCCCAGATCCACCATTTTGAGCAGTTGCCGTTCCGGCCCCTGCATCAGTTGGTTTTTTCTCCTCTTTGGGAGCCATGGTATAAGCGATAATATTATCAATATCCTGATCGCTTAGTTGAGGAAAAGCAGTCATTACAGACGGCTTGTACTCATCCCAGAGCTTATTGGCTTCTTCATCGCCAGACTTTATTAAGGCCTGACTGTTTTTCACCCATGCATGCAACCATTCCCTATCATGCTTATCTCCCACACCTCTCAACGCAGGCCCTGTCATTCTTCTGTCTAGATTATGACAAGCGGCACAATATGTATTGAACAAAGATTTTCCTGCTGCAGGATCACCTTGCTGATCTTGTGCAAAAAGAGTCGTTGTAAATGATAGCATTAGCGCTAATCCGATACCTAAAATTCGTGAAGTTGAATTACGGCGTATCACCTTTTTCATATTGGAATATGTATTTTCTATCATAAATTGGCACGATTTTTCCACTGTATCCGTGATAAACCGTTTTTTTAATCCGAGCACAAAAATACGACATAGACTCGATTTGGAAAATGTTAGAGAAGCGTTAATACATAATTTATACTAATTCTAAATAAAAAAAACTGCCTATTAAAAAAATAATAGATTTACATTTGCATAAAACAGCATTCATTATGAGAATATTAGGAAATAAAGACTCTTTAATTTTATTGATTTTTGCCCTTGGTCTATGCAGAATTAGCCATGCACAAAGCAGTGTTAAAACTTCTGAAAAAGAGGGTGTGATTAATGTGGAACAAGACGAAAGACTTAATGAGCTTGTAGCGTACAAAACAAAACTGAACAAAACGGATAACGAAAAGCGTTTTAGGATTCAGATTTACAACGGGACTCTGGAAGGTGCCCAAAAGGCCAAAAGGGTCTTTAACAGCGAGTTCAAGGACCTTGTATGCGACATTGCTTTTGAAACCCCAAACTACAAAGTAAGGGTCGGCAAATTCAGGACCAGACTGGAAGCCGACAGGTATTTGTTGAAAGTAAAAGAGGAATACCCCAGTGCATTTTTGTTGCAGCCATAAACCCCACAAAAGACATAAAAAAAAGAGCGGCTCAATGGGCCGCTCTTTTTTATGTATAAAAGTTTTGCTTATTTAAGCTTTTTCTTCACCTCTACTTCTCTAAAGCTTTCTACTATATCTCCAACTTGGATATCGTTGTAGTTCTTTATTTGAAGTCCGCAGTCATAACCTTTTGAAACTTCTTTCACATCATCTTTAAAACGTTTCAATGAAGCCAATTCCCCGGTAAATATTACAACTCCGTCGCGTATTAAACGCACTCCCGAGTTTCGGTATATTTTACCATCGGTTACCATACAACCTGCAATAGTTCCTACTTTTGAAATCTTGAAGGTTTCACGAATTTCAGCGGTACCGGTTATCTCTTCTTTTAATTCAGGCGACAACATTCCTTCCATTGCATCTTTAAGGTCGTTAATGGCATCGTAAATAATAGAATATGTACGGATGTCTATCTCTTCCCTATCGGCTACAGAACGGGCATTACCCATCGGCCTTACATTAAATCCTATAATAATGGCATCTGACGCGGTTGCCAAAAGCACGTCCGACTCTGTAATTGGTCCAACGGCCTTATGAATGATATTAATATGGATTTCTTCGGTAGAAAGTTTCTGGAATGAATCTGTCAATGCTTCAACAGAACCATCAACATCTCCTTTCAAGATAATATTAAGCTCTTTAAAGTCGCCTAGTGCAATACGTCTTCCTATTTCATCCAAAGTAATATGGCGCTGTGTCCTTACAGACTGCTCACGTTGCAATTGCGTACGTTTGGTAGCAATTTGCTTTGCTTCACGCTCGTCTTCATATACATTAAACTTGTCTCCCGCCTGTGGCGCACCGTCCAATCCTAAAATAGATATTGGTGTTGAAGGGCCCGCTTCTTTGATATCTTTACCGCGTTCATCCTGCATTGCCTTTACTTTACCGCTATGGGTTCCTGCAAGTACATAGTCACCAATTTTAAGGGTACCCGCCTGCACTAACACCGTAGAAACATATCCCCTACCTTTATCAAGGTATGCTTCAACCACGGTACCATTGGCAATTTTGTCTGGATTAGCCTTCAATTCAAGTAGTTCTGCTTCTAAGAGTACCTTTTCTAATAATTCCTGAACACCCTGCCCGGTTTTAGCCGAAATATCCTGCGATTGGATTTTACCTCCCCAATCTTCAACAAGTAAATTCATATTGGCAAGGCTTTCTTTAATCTTATCTGGGTTTGCTGTTGGTTTATCCACCTTATTTATGGCAAATACAATGGGCACTCCTGCTGCCTGTGCGTGACTGATTGCTTCTTTGGTTTGCGGCATGACATCGTCATCGGCAGCAACCACAATAATGGCAAGGTCTGTAACTTGGGCTCCACGGGCACGCATTGCCGTAAATGCTTCGTGACCGGGTGTATCCAAGAAAGCTATTTTTTGGCCATCTTTTAGGGTAACCCCATATGCCCCGATATGCTGGGTAATTCCTCCGCTCTCACCAGCAATTACATTTTCTTCTCGGATATAATCCAACAAAGATGTTTTACCGTGGTCTACGTGACCCATTACGGTTACTATTGGTGCACGTGTTTCTAAATCTTCAGGATTATCGACTTCTTCTACAGTAGTCTCTTCTATATCGGTTGTTATAAATTCTACTTCATAACCAAACTCATCGGCAATAATGGTCAATGTTTCAGCATCCAGACGCTGGTTCATGGTTACCATCATCCCTAACGACATACAAGCCGATATAATTTGAGTAACAGGTACATCCATCAAGGTTGCCACTTCGCTCACGGTAACAAACTCTGTAACTTTAAGCACCTTGTTTTGTGCTTCTTGCTGAGCCTGTTCCTGTTCGGATTTTTGTCTGTGGAAATCTCTTTTTTCACGACGGTATTTAGCGCCTTTGGACTTACTGGATTTTCCTTGAAGTTTTTCAAGGGTCTCCCTAACCTGCTTTTGAACCTCTTCTTCGGTTGGCTCGACTTTTTCTACATGAGAACGTCGTCCTTTGCCTCCGCGCTGGTTTCTGTTGTCTTTATTGAATCTTCCTCCACCGTTGTTATTTGGTCTTGGCCCTCTATTATTGTCTTTACTTATTCTTCTGCGACGTTTTTTCTTGTCGTCTGAAGCATTGTTCGAGCCTTTTTTATCACCTTCTTTTGAAGTTTCTTTTTTCTTTTTAGGCTTATTGAACTGCGATAAATCTATTTTTTCCCCTGTAAAGTTAGGTCCTGAAAGCTTGGTATATTTTGTTTTAACCTGTTCAGAATCTACTTCTTCGCCGTCTACAATTACTTTTTTTGTTTTAACCGGAGCTTTAGGCTCTTGCTTTACAACAGGCTTCTCTTCTGCTTTTGGCTTGGGAGGCTGCTGTTGTTTTGTCTTTTCGGTATCTTCCTTCTTGGCAGAAGGCTCCGTTTTTTTAGCTTGGGGTGCCTTCTCTTCCGGCTTATCCTGTTTTTGTTCTGGTTCTGCCGGCTTGTCTTCTTTTTTCTCTTTTTGCTGAGGCGTGTCTACTTTATCGGCTGGTTTTGGCGCTTCTTCTTTTTTCTCTGTGGCCGGCTCTTCTTTTTTATCGTCTTTATCGTCGAGGTCGATTTTTCCTACGGTTTTTGGTCCCGATAAATTTGCTTTAGCCCTGACCACTTCTTGCTCTTCCTGCTTTTGGCGTTTTAGCTCGTTTTCTTTTTCCAACTCCTGCCTGATCGCTTCTTTTTCTTTACGCTTTTCCTCTCCAACCTCTTTAGAAGCTACTTTTTTGCTTCTGTCTGTTTGAAATTCGTCCAAGAGCACGTTGTACACTTCGTTGGTTATTTTTGTGGTAGGCCTGGCCTCCACTTCGTAACCTTTGGCCGATAGGTGCTCTACCGCCCTGTCCAACGAAATGTTTAACTCTCTTAAAACTTTATTTAGCCTCAATTTTGCGCTTTCAGCCATACAATATTTGTTATCCTAAATTTTATTTTCCCTAAAAATTAGTCTTCAAATTCTTCTTTAAGAATTCTGACCACTTCCAAAATAGTTTCCTCTTCCAGGTCTGTTCTTTTTACTAAATCGCTTACATCCTGATCGAGCACGCTCTTGGCAGTGTCGAGACCAATTTTTCTAAATTCATCTATAATCCATGCTTCAATTTCGTCTGAGAACTCTGTTAACTCAACATCTTCCTCGACTCCTTCGCGAAGCACATCTATTTCGTAACCGGTTAATTGCCCGGCTAAACGTATGTTAAAACCACCTTTACCAATGGCTTTGGAAACCTCTTCGGGTTTTAAAAGCACTTCGGCATGTTTGGTTTCATCGTTCAAAGTTACTAAACTTACCCTTGCCGGGCTCAACGCCCTGCTGATAAATAACTGTGGGTTATTGGTAAAGTTAATAACATCTATGTTCTCGTTCCCCAATTCGCGGACAATTCCATGAATCCTAGAACCTTTCATACCTACACAGGCCCCTACCGGGTCTATACGGTCGTCGTATGAATCTACGGCTACTTTTGCTTTTTCGCCGGGTATCCTCACTACTTTCTTCACGGTAATAAGCCCGTCGAAAACCTCGGGGATCTCCTGTTCGAATAGTTTTTCAAGGAATTCGGGAGCTGTTCTCGACATAATAATCATCGGTTTATTTCCCTTGAGCTCCACACCTTCTATTATACCGCGTACATTTTCTCCTTTTCTAAAAAAGTCTGAAGGTATTTGTTTATCCTTCGGAAGGATAATCTCGTTTCCTTCATCATCCAACAAAATAACAGCTTTATGACGAATATGGTGTACTTCGGCAGTATATATTTCTCCGATCAGGTCTTTAAACTGCTTGTATATTGTTGTATTGTCATGTTCATGAATCTTAGAAATAAGGTTTTGCCTTAATGCCAATATCGATCTTCTTCCCAGGTCTATAAGCTTCACTTCTTCGGATACATCTTCGCCCACTTCAAAATCGGGTTCGATTTTTCTAGCCTCCGTAAGTGATATTTCCTGATTATCGTCTTCTACTTCATCATCGGCAACAACAATCCTATTTCTCCAAATCTCTAAATCCCCTTTATCCGGGTTTATAATGATATCAAAATTATCATCAGAACCAAACTTTTTCTTTAGCGCATTTCTAAATACATCTTCCAAAATGGCCATTAAGGTTACACGATCTATGAGTTTGTCGTCTTTAAACTCAGAAAATGATTCGATCAATGCAAGATTTTCCATGTCAATTTCTTAATTAAAATGTTATCATCACTTTAGCTTCCATAATATCCGCAAAAGGGATTTCTTTTTCATACTTTACCGTTACTTTTCCCTTACCTACAGGCTTGGGTTCACGGGCTTTCCAGCTCAATGCTATACCGCTCTCGGCTACATTGGTTAGTTCTCCTTCAAATTTTTCCTCGGCGGTTTTAACCTGAAGTTTCCTTCCTTTGTTTTTATTGAATTGCCTATTGTTAACAATGGGTTCTGTTGCCCCAGGGGAAGTTACCTCTAAAGAAAAATCTATTTCTTCCCTGTCGAGGTTGTGCTCCACATGCCTGCTTACGGCAATACAATCTTTTAAAGAAACTCCGTTGTCCCCGTCTATAATTACCTTGATTTTGTTATCTGGAGTTATAGAAAAGTCGATCAAGAACAACGATTTGTTATCTTCAAAAACTTCGTTTAAAAGCGCTGTTACTTTTTCCTTCAACATCTAAGATTAGTATAAAAAGAGGGGACTTTTTGTCCCCTCTGAAATAGATTATTCACTTTCAACGGTGCAAATATACAATTTTTTTTAAACCTATAAATACTTCGCCCAAAGTAATTTATTATGTATCAAATTCTTCTAAGAAAACTTCGAGAAACCATTGTGGTTAAGCATAGGTAGATTGGTTGAATACTGGACGGGATCAGCACTAAATATTATCTGCTCGATATGCGTAATGCATTACAAAGAAGTTTCCAAAAAAACCACCCCTTTTTGCGTCTCTACTTTGTTTAATTTCATCTATATCAGTATGGATTAATTTAAACTTAGTTAATTCCTATTAATATTATCTGTATTAT
>NZ_JAZEUN010000027.1:0-58135 GCF_037029175.1 Galbibacter sp. PAP.153
CCTTTAAAAGTTCGGGATATTTTTTTTGAAATTTTCTCAACCGTGGAATGGATACATTTTTAACATAAGGATTGTCGGGGTGGAGGCGTTCGTAATTTTGATGATAATCTTCGGCTTTCCAAAATTTTTCAAAAGGAACCACCTGTGTTACAATAGGTTTAGAAAACACCTTCTCATCTTCTAGCTGCTGTATATAGCGCTCTATAATTTCTTTTTCGTCTTCATTTTTATAAAACGCAATAGACCTGTATTGAGTGCCTTTATCGGGTCCTTGTCGGTTTATGGTTGTAGGGTCCTGTGAACCAAAGAAAACCCTTACCAGAGTTTCGTAGGAAACCTCTTTCGGGTCGTAATATACCATAACGCTTTCTGCATGCCCGGTACGCCCGGCACCTACTTGCTCGTAAGTTGGATTCTTTTCCTTTCCGCCAGCGTATCCAGAAACGGCTTCTTTTACACCCTTTACACTTTCAAAAACAGCTTCTACGCACCAAAAACAGCCACTTGCAAAATAAGCGGTTTCGTATTGGGAGAGGTCTTGTTGGGGAATCGTTGCTATTGTATTTGCTTCTGCTTTGGCCTGTTGGGCATCCTTTTTAGTAGAAGATTGGCAACCTATGGTAAACAGGCACAAAAAAAGTAAAGAATTCAGTTTTATAAGTTTCATAAAAAATATATTTTTTTAATCAGTCTTAAGTTAACCAAATTCCTTACTAGCGCTACACTTTAATTGTAAAAAATGATTATTCCAATTTTTTAGAGAGGTTGAATCCAAGAAATAAACCAATACCCGCCAAGGTAAAAATAGTGCCGGGATATGCTACTTCTGCGTCTACATTAAAATTATAATGTAAAACCCCGGCCAAGAAAATACCAACGCCAACCCCCATTAACAATAGGGAAATGTTTAATATTAATATTTTCCAGATAGGAGCGGTCCTCTTTTTGCTGCTGTAAAATATAGAGGCATCTGCGCCTTTGTCTATAAGCGATAACCGTTCTTTGTGCCTAGCGGTAATGAACAGGTAAAAAATCCCGAAAAGGGTCCCAAAAACGAATCCGGTAACGATAACTCCTTCCATAAATGTGTTTTTTAATTGATTATTTATTGGTATGACGTATGTGGGAACGAAATGGTTACAAAAAAGTAAAATAAAAAAAATCCTGATCTTGTAACCAAAAGCAGAACACCAACGTCTTATTTATAAATGACTAACCAACAGGATACAATATACAGAGACCGGGTACTCAAGGGCGATACAAATGCTTTTTCTTATTTTGTGGACACATACCAGCAATTGGCCTTTACCATTGCGGTACGGATTGTAAAAAATAGGGAAGAAGCAGAAGATATTGTCCAAGAGGCATTTATAAAATGTTACCATTCCCTGGCATCATTTAAAGGGGATGCTAAATTTTCTACTTGGTTGTATAAAATTGTGTACCATAGTACATTGGACAGGGTGCGGAAAAATGCAAAGCAAATCCCTTCAGAAGAAATAGAAAAAATAAATTATAATTTAATTGATGATGTTGAGGACGCACTGGATATCCTGGAAAAAAAAGAAAGGGAAAAAATTATTGGCGCGGCCATTGAAACTTTAACAAATGAAGAACAAACAATTATTACCTTATATTATTATGAAGACTTATCTTTGAAAGAAATAGCAACGATAGTTGGTATAAGTACAGGGAATGTTAAAATAAAATTGTTTCGCGCACGCAAGCAATTGTTTGAAATATTAAGGTGTAGAATTGAATTGGTAAATAAATTACAATGAAATGAGTGGGAAAGAAGAACAAAAACTGCACGGATTAACCCGAAAGATGATAAAAGAGGCAGGATTGGAAAAGCCCTCTACGGGTTTGAAGCTTAATATTATGGATGCCGTAAAGGCAGAATCAACAAATGTTAGGTTTAAAGCTTTGATTTCCAATAAATCAAAGGCCGTAGTTGCGGTATTGGCCGTTATTTTTGTTGTTTTGGCCTCTTACTTGCCCAATAAGGATGTTTTATTGGATAATTCGGTTGAAAAATTTTCTTCGTATTTCAATAATTTTTCCAATAGCTTGCCAAAAACCTTTCTTTACGGTATCATTGCTTTTGGCAGTTTGGTTATTCTACAAATTACCATTTTAAAGAATTATTTGGACAGGCAATGATTTTTTATATTTCCTTAAAGCGGATTAGGTAGGTTACGCCTTGGCTTTTATCTATTTTTTCTAGATTTCCCCTTAATTGGCGCGTAAGGTTATGTATTAGTTTTAAACCCATGGACTTTGTTTTGTTTTCGGCCACAGATGTGTTGTACCCAATTCCGTTGTCGCTAAGGATAAGCGTGTAGAACTCTGGGTCTGTTTTTTCTATGGTAACCGTAATGGCTCCTTCGTCTTTATTAACAAAAGCATGTTTTAGGGAATTGGTAATAAATTCACTAATGAGCAATCCCAATGGAATGGCCGTTTCTATGTTGTATTTAATATTGGAGATGTTGATTTTAAAATTTATTTTTTTGTCTTCTTTATTCAGGGATTTTATGTGGAATTTTACCAATTGCTTTACATAGTCGCGATATTCTATTTTCGAGAGGTCGTCGCGGGCATATAGCATTTCGTGCACAATGGCCATAGATAAAACCCGGTTGTGGCTACTCGTCAATATTTTTTTGGTGTCTTCGTTTTCTGTCGTTCTGGCCTGCATGTTCAATAGGCTGGAAATGGTTTGTAAATTGTTTTTTACGCGGTGATGTATCTCTTTTAAGAGCACTTCGTTTTCATTGCTCTTTTTTTCGATTTCTTTTTTTGACTGATATAACTTATTGTAATTGCCCAACAGTACTTTGCCAAAGATGCCGCCCAATAAATACAAGCTGAAAAGCACGCTCATTAAACTAAAATCATCCTTGGATTTTTCGGGGACTACATTTGGGAAATTAAGGTGTATCTCGTTTCGAAAATAAATGAGCAAGATAAAAAGAAGGATAAGATACATATGAAACTGCCCATAATTACGGGTAGAAATATAACCCGCAAATACAATTAAAGGCATAGTGAAAATAAAGGGGCTGTTAATTCCCCCCGTAACAACGGTCACGATTATGGAGCCTATTACCCCTAAGTTTAAGCTAATGAGATAGGTTACCAATAATTTTTTATGATATTTAAGCAAGAAAATATTTAAAAGACTTAAAACACTGTACCCTAAAAGAACTTGTGGTACAATATGTTTAATGTCTAAAATAAAATAGCATACTAAGGCAATACATATCATTAAGGCCGACGAAAAATAATTGACATATAGGATCAGGTGCATTTTTTCATCCAGCCTACTGGATATAGAGTTGTATTTTTGGGCCATTTATAAACGATATTCAAGAACTCATTTGATTGAGTTACCTATTTGGGTTGGTTTTTCGTTTCTAAAGGTATTTAAAATTTTTCAAAAAAAAAGCGGTAGAAATGATACTTCTACCGCTTTAACTCATTAAACATTAAATGTTTTATAAAGTTCTTGTTATTGCATTGTTTTTTATTCTTCAACAATTACCCATTCACCTTTGTCCAACAAAGGTTCTGCTTGTTTGTATTTAACGGTTTTATTTTCTCCCGACATTACGTTTTTAATGGTAATGCGGTCGTTTCTGCCAATTTTTGGGCGTTCCCTTACAATGGTTTCTGTTACTTGAGGACGTTGCTGTGTTTGTCCGGCTGCCCTGTTTTGGGCGGCAAGTTCATCGCTGTTCGGGATTTCTTCTTTTGAAGTTTTATAGTTTTCCTTTGCTTTAACTTCCCTGGCCTCTTGAATGTTATTGGTTTCTTCGGTAGGCAATTCTCCTTTAAATAAGAAAGAAATGACTTCCCTATTCACCTTATCGATCATGTCCTTGAAAAGCTCAAAAGCTTCGAACTTATAAATCAATAGCGGATCTTTTTGTTCGTGAACGGCCAATTGTACCGATTGTTTCAACTCGTCCATCTTTCTTAAATGCGTTTTCCAAGCATCGTCGATAATGGCCAATGTTATGTTCTTCTCGAAATCGGTTATTAATTTTTTTCCTTCCGACTCATAAGCTTCCTTTAAGTCCGTCACTACTTTTAAAGTTTTAATTCCGTCGGTAAATGGAACTACAATACGCTCGAACCTATTGCTTTGGTTTTCATAAACATTTTTAATAACCGGGAAGGCAGTTTTTGCATTGCGCTCAATTTTGTCCTGATAGTATTTTAGTGCTTGCTTATATACTATGTTGGTAATTTCACGCGGGGTTTTACGTTTAAATTCGTCTTCGTTTACCGGAGCGGTTATGGAGAAGAATTTGATAAGTTCAAATTCGAAATTCTTATAATCGCTGGCCATTTTATTGCTCTCTACAATAGCTTCGCAGGTATCAAAAACCATATTGGCTATATCGAGTTTTAAGCGTTCGCCCTCTAGCGCGTGCCTTCTTCTTTTGTAAACTACTTCCCGCTGTGCGTTCATAACATCATCATATTCCAACAAACGTTTACGCACACCAAAGTTGTTTTCTTCTACTTTTTTCTGGGCTCTTTCTATAGATTTTGTCATCATGGAATGTTGAATAACCTCTCCATCTTCAAGCCCCATCCTGTCCATCATTTTTGCCACTCTTTCCGAGCCGAACAAACGCATTAAGTTATCTTCCAGAGATACATAAAACTGCGAGCTTCCCGGATCTCCCTGACGTCCCGAACGACCTCGTAACTGCCGGTCTACACGTCTTGAATCGTGACGCTCGGTACCTATAATGGCCAAGCCTCCAGCGTCTTTCACTTCTTTAATCAGCTTAATATCGGTACCACGTCCTGCCATATTGGTGGCAATGGTCACCACGCCCGGGTTACCGGCCTCGGCTACAATATCGGCTTCTTTTTTATGGAGCTTCGCATTTAATACATTGTGGTTTATCTTTCGCATTGAAAGCATTTTGGAAAGCAGTTCCGAGATTTCCACGGAAGTTGTACCTACCAGTACCGGGCGGCCTTGCTCTACTAATTTTACAATGTCTTCACTAACGGCATTGTATTTTTCGCGTTTGGTTTTATAAATAAGGTCCTGTTTGTCGTGTCTTGCAATTGGGCGGTTGGTAGGAATTTCCATTACGTCCAATTTGTAGATTTCCCAGAATTCTCCAGCTTCGGTAACGGCAGTACCCGTCATACCGGCAAGCTTTTTGTACATTCTAAAATAATTTTGAAGGGTTACGGTGGCAAATGTCTGCGTTGCCGCTTCAATTTTTACATTTTCCTTGGCCTCAATGGCTTGGTGTAACCCATCAGAATAACGGCGCCCGTCCATAATACGTCCGGTCTGCTCGTCAACGATCATTACCTTGTTTTCCATTACTACATATTCAACGTCTTTTTCAAAAAGGGTATATGCTTTTAGCAATTGGTTCATGGTATGGATGCGCTCGCTTTTTACCGAGAAGTCTTTGAAAAGATCTTCCTTGAGCTCTGCTTCTTCTTCGGCAGATAAGCCTTTCTTTTCAATTTGGGCTATTTCTGTACCTATGTCGGGCATCACAAAGAAATCGGGATCGGTGTCACCCGAAAGATACTCGATCCCCCTGTCGGTAAGTTCTATTTGATTGTTTTTTTCATCGATAACAAACCAAAGTGCTTCGTCTACAATGGGCATTTCACGGTTGTTATCCTGCATGTAATGGTTCTCTGTTTTTTGAAGCAGTTGTTTAATGCCTTCTTCACTTAAAAACTTTATAAGTGCTTTGTTTTTTGGTAGCCCGCGGTGTACCCTTAACAATTGGAATGCACCTTCTTTGGTATTTCCTTCTGCAATTAATTTTTTTGCTTCTGCCAAGACTCCGGTAAGGTATTGGCGTTGTTTGGCAACAATATCGTTTACTTTAGGTTTGAGCTCGTTAAACTCATGGCGGTCTCCCTGTGGAACCGGCCCCGAAATAATCAATGGTGTTCTTGCATCGTCGATCAATACAGAATCTACCTCATCCACGATTGCAAAGTTATGTGGACGTTGTACCAAATCTTCTGGTGTGTGGGACATGTTGTCCCTTAGGTAATCAAAGCCAAACTCGTTATTGGTTCCATAAGTAATATCGGCGGCATATGCCTTTCTTCTTCCGGTAGATCCCGGTTGGTGGTTGTCGATACAGTCTATGGAAAGTCCGTGAAATTCAAACAAAGGGCCCATCCAAGCACTGTCACGACGTGCCAAATAGTCGTTAACAGTTACCAAGTGAACACCGTTTCCGGTTAATGCATTAAGGTAAACGGGAAGTGTTGCCACAAGCGTTTTACCTTCCCCGGTTTGCATCTCTGCTATTTTTCCCTGGTGTAAGGCAATACCTCCTATAAGTTGTACATCGTAATGAATCATGTCCCAGGTTACTTCCTTTCCGGCAGCATCCCAGGAGTTTTGCCAGATGGCTTTTTCATCGTCAAGGGTAACGTATTCTTTTGTGCCCGAAAGTTCGCGGTCGAATGTTGATGCGGTTACGCTAATGGTTTCGTTATTTGCAAAACGTTTGGCGGTTTCTTTTACAACTGCAAAAGCTTCCGGCAGGATATCGTTAAGGGTTTTCTCGCTTATTTCGTATGCTTTTTCTTTAAGTGAATCGATTTCAGCATAAATATCTTCATTCCTGTCAATATCATTAGAAGCATCAGCTTCGGCTTTTAACTGTTCAATCTTCTCGTCAAAAGAAGCTGTGGCCTCTTTAATTTTCTTTTTAAACTCTTGTGTTTTAGCGCGTAGTTCGTCGTGGGAGAGTTGTGTAAGTTCTTCTTCGAAAGATTTTATCTGGTCTACGGTTGGTTGAAGTGCTTTAACATCTTTCTTCGCCTTGTCTCCTACAAAAACTTTTAAAACGGAATTGAGTAAACTCATGTCTGTATGTGTATTTATATTTCAAAATTAAGCAAAAAAAAAGCCTCTCAGGAGACTTTTTTGCTTTATAATGTTAATGTGTTTGTTAATATTCATCCTCGTTCCAGAGGTAATCTTCCTCTGTGGGGTAATCCGGCCAAATCTCTTCAATAGATTCATACATATCGCCTTCGTCTTCCATTGCCTGAAGGTTTTCTACCACTTCCAAGGGAGCTCCGGTTCTAATAGCATAGTCAATTAATTCATCTTTTGTTGCTGGCCAAGGTGCATCGTCTAAATATGATGCTAATTCTAAAGTCCAATACATCTGCTATTGATTTTTAATTTTGTGCAAAAATAAATTTTTATAGTAAAAAGTCAAGTAAAATTTATATTATTTACATATTATTTCTAAGAACGTAGTTTTTAGGGCGTTATATTGATAATTACGTAATGAATTACCTGTCATTTTCAGTAGTTCCTTTCTTTGGAACCCATTTTTCTTCATTTGCCTGTAAATCCGAAGTCAACTTTCGTGCCAACACAAATAAATAATCTGACAAACGGTTTAAATACTGAAGCACCAATGGATCAAAAGGCTCATTTTCATACAAATAAGTGGCTTTTCGCTCTGCCCTTCGGCATATGGTCCGTGCTATGTGACAATATGACACCGTTGTGTGCCCGCCCGGTAGCACAAAATGCGCCATAGGGGGGAGGGAGGCTTCCATTTGGTCTATTTCCTTTTCCAAGATGCCGATATCGCCGTCTGAAATGCTCGGGATGTCCAAGCGCTTTTTCCCGCTCTTTAAAAATTCCTTTTCCGGGGGAGTTGCCAAAATAGCACCAATGGTAAATAAACGGTCCTGAACATGGATTAAAACCTTTTTATAGTCTTCTTTAATTTTTTGGTCCCTAACAAGGCCTATCCAAGAGTTTAGCTCGTC
Source organism: Galbibacter sp. PAP.153 (assembly GCF_037029175.1). NCBI lineage: Bacteria > Pseudomonadati > Bacteroidota > Flavobacteriia > Flavobacteriales > Flavobacteriaceae > Galbibacter > Galbibacter sp. PAP.153. The sequence continues at coordinate 7,813 of NZ_JAZEUN010000027.1, forward strand.
TATGGTGCCATATCCTTCGATACGGATATGGTGTTTTGGGACACGTGTCCCGCCATAGAGCGCCGTGCTTCCTTTGTCTCCGGTTTTAGTGTAAATTTTCACGCAATACTGGTTTTAATGTTTGCCCCTTTTTGACGAATAGCGGTCTCCGAACCTATTATTTCTCCGGTCCCTACGCTTTTTCATGTTTCGCTTGTTGTTAAGCCAAACAAATATAAAAAGGACAGCTAAAATAACGATCCAGATAATATGAGTTTCCATTTTACCTAACTTTTTAATAAAATAACAAATTATATCCGGATTTTAAAATCTTCTTTTACCTGTTCTTTTCTTACAAACAGAAAACCAATGTTAAAAAAATCGATGGATATTGAAAAAATAGGGGCGCACCGTACTGCTTCCCATTGGTTTTTCAGGGCATTGGATGCCCCGATATTGTCAATAATAAAAAACGAACAGCTATTTGCCTTTTCGAGGATTTCCCGTGTGTTTTTTTCTTTTAAGTTGAAATAAATGGTTTTTTTACTTCGGAAAGCATTGTCATGATTTACTTTATAAGTTTCGTCATTGAAATAATTGAGCGCTTTGTTGATGATTTTTTGTTTTCTGAAGCTAAAGGAATACTCCTTTTTCCATTCGGACAATAGCGAATGTTCTGTAGTTTTTTGTTTCTTGTATAAGGCTTTTGTAACCAAACTATACACAAAAGGGGAATGTACCCCATGTTGGTTGGTAGCTTGAAAAAGATATTTTATGTACAAAAAATTCAACTGCTTAAAATTGTTTTATCCCTCCATTTTCATGGAAAGCTCGAACCAAGTTTCGGTTTTTTGGTCTAATTCTTCAATAATTCGTTGGAGTTTAACCGATTGTTCATCAATGGCATCGCCTTCCAGCTCTCCCGTTGCAAATACGGCTTCGGCCTCCTTTTTTTCTTCTTCGAGTTTTTTTATTTCCTTTTCCAAACGTTTAAACTCTTTTTGTTCTTCATAGCTCAAGGAAGGGCTAGCGTCTTTTCTCCAGGTTTTTTTGGTGCTTCCGTTGGTGTTTTTTTCCTCTTCTTTTATGGGCTCAAGGCTATCCTCATAAACCCTATAATCGCTATAATTGCCCGGAAAGTCTTCTATTTTTGCATTTCCTTTAAATACAAAAAGATGGTCTACAATCTTATCCATAAAATACCGGTCGTGCGATACCACCAATAAGCAGCCCGGAAAGTCCATTAAAAATTCTTCCAAAACATTGAGCGTAACAATATCCAGATCGTTTGTGGGCTCGTCGAGGATTAAAAAGTTAGGGTTTTGAATTAAAACGGTACATAAATAAAGGCGCTTTAACTCGCCGCCACTTAGTTTCTCCACAAAATCGTGTTGTTTTTTACGGTCGAACAGGAAACGTTCCAGCAATTGCCCCGCCGAAATTTGCCTGCCTTTGGTAAGCGGGATGTATTCTCCAAATTCTTTAATAATATCTATTACCTTTTGTTCAGGTTTTGGGGTAATGCCACTTTGGGTGTAATAGCCAAATTTTACCGTTTCGCCTATAATTACCTTTCCGGCATCGGGCTTGATGCCTCCGGTTAAAATGTTTAAAAAGGTGGATTTTCCGGTTCCGTTTTTTCCAATAATACCAATGCGTTCGCCTTTTTTAAAGGAATATTCATACTTTTCAAGGATTTTTTTGTTGTTAAAACTTTTGGAGACATTATGGAGTTCCACCACTTTGCTCCCCAACCGTTCCATGTTAATTTCAAGCTGGATTTTATGGTCTTTCCTTCGTTGGTGTGCCTTTTCCTTGATAATGTAAAAATCGTCTATACGGGACTTAGACTTGGTTGTACGGGCCTTGGGTTGCTTGCGCATCCAGTCCAGCTCTTTGGTAAAAAGGTTTTTGGCCTTGTCTACCGATGCTTGTTCGGCTTGTAAACGCGCCTCTTTTTTTTCCAGATAGTAGGAATAATTCCCCTTGTACTGATATATTTTACCATGATCCAGTTCAATAATTTCATTACATACCCGTTCCAAGAAATAGCGGTCGTGCGTAACCATAAAGAGGGTAATGTTCTCCTTGGCAAAATATTGCTCCAGCCATTCAATCATTTCCAGGTCGAGGTGGTTTGTAGGCTCGTCTAGAATTAATAAATCGGGGGTGTTTAACAAAATAGTGGCCAGTGCCAACCTTTTGCGTTGTCCCCCGGAAAGCTTGTTTACTTTTTGGTCGAGCTGATCTAATTTTAATTGAAAGAGGATTTGCTTGTACTGTGTTTCAAAATCCCAGGCATTTTTAATCTCCATTTGTTCAAAAGCTTTTTGGTAAGCTTCTGTATCATCAGGATTTTCAAGTGCTTTTTCGTATTGCTGAATGGTTTTTAGCACATTATTTTCTGAAGCAAAAATAGTTTCTTCAATAGTTAAATTAGGATCTAAATCTGGTTCTTGTGAAAGAAAGGATATACGGATGCCATTTCGGGAAATTACCTGCCCGCTATCGGGAGAGTCTTTTCCTGTAATGATATTGAGCATGGAAGTCTTCCCGGTGCCGTTTTTAGCGATAAAGGCAATTTTTTGGTCTTTGTTAATTCCGAAGGAAATATTGGTAAACAAAACACGTTCTCCATAAGACTTGGCTATATTTTCAACTGATAGATAATTCACGCATACATTTTTTGCAAAGTAAAGGAATTTAGTGTTGAGTTGGGGGATGGAAAAGTGTATAAACTAAAAAAGTGGTAAGAAATTTTTTTAGAAGAAGGCTGCAATAATTTATATTAATTTGGTTTATAATGATATTTATTCAAATCTAGTTTTCCAGCAATAGCCCTATTTTAAAATTGGTTATAAAAATAAACCCCGGCGATTTGGCCGGGGTTTCTCAAAACACTAAAACTAATCAATTTAATCGTTATATGATTGTTGATTGTCCATAATCTATATTCTCCTGATTGTAATTAATAATTTCCTCTGCATTTGCAATATAATCGGCAATAAAATCACCAACCTTTGTGGTGGTGTGTTTACTATCAGGATTGAGGTCGGAAGTAACAATTTTTAGTTCCAAGGCTTTTTCCACGGCCTTGTTGATGGCTTTTGCTTCTTCGTACAATTTAAAATGTTCCAGCAACATTGCCGCCGATAAGATAGAAGCAATGGGGTTGGCTATATCTTTTCCTTTTGCTTGGGGGAAAGAGCCGTGAATGGGCTCGAACATGGCATTTTCATCGCCAACCGACGCTGATGCCAACAAGCCTATGGAACCGCCAATAACACTTCCTTCGTCCGAAATGATATCGCCAAACATGTTTTCGGTTAAAATAACGTCGAACTGGCTCGGGTTCAGGATCATTTGCATGGCCGCATTGTCTACAAAAAGAAAATCCAGTTCAACATCTGGGTAACTTTTGCCAATATTGGTTACCACTTTTCGCCATAAACGTGAGGTTTCCAAAACATTGGCTTTATCAACCAACGTTAATTTCTTTCTTCTGGAACGGGCGGCTTTGAATGCCAAATGTGCAATACGTTCTATTTCGTAATCGGAATATTCACATAAATCGGAAGCAACACTTCCTTCTTCGTTCAATTTTTTCTCACCAAAATATATACCTCCGGTAAGTTCGCGGTAAATGGTGAGATCGGTACCATTTATACGGTCTTCCTTTAAAGGAGATTTGTCTATAAGTGTTGGATAGGCCTTAATAGGACGGATATTGGTAAAGAGGCCAAGCGATTTCCTTAGTTTTAGCAAGCCTTGCTCCGGACGTACCTTGGCCGAAGGGTCGTTATCGTATTTTGGATCGCCGATGGCACCAAAAAGCACCGCATCTGTGTCCAGGCACAGTTTTAATGTTTTTTCGGGCAATGGGTCTCCTGTTTCATCTATGGCGATGGCACCCACGGGCGCTTCCGTAAATGTAAAAGTATGGTTGTATACTTCGCCTACAGCTTTTAATGTTTTTATGGCTTGTTGCGTAACTTCCGGGCCTATACCGTCACCAGCTAATACCGCTATGTTCAAATTCATACCAACTTATGTTAAATTGTTCTCGAAGCTTCAAAAGCTTCAATTTTATCTTTATTGCTTACTAAAAAATCAATATCGTCGTAACCGTTCATCAAGCACATTTTTTTGTAGGCATCAATCTCAAAAGATTCTTTAATGCCGGTTCCTTCCACGGCAATGTACTGTTCTTCCAGATTTACAATTACGTTTGTTTGAGGGTTTGCTTTAATAACCGAAAGCATTTCTTTTAACACTTCCGGAGAAACCTGTACGGGTAATAAACCATTGTTTAGGGCATTTCCTTTAAAAATATCGGCAAAATAGCTTGATACAATTACCTTGAACCCATAATCAGTCAATGCCCATGCGGCGTGTTCACGGCTACTTCCGCAACCAAAATTGTCTCCTGCGACCAAAATTTTTCCTTGGTAAGTAGTATTGTTTAAAACAAAATCGGCATTTTCCTTTCCGTCTTTGTAACGCCAGTCCCTAAAAAGGTTTTCGCCAAACCCTGCCTTGCTGGTTGCCTTTAAAAAGCGCGCCGGGATAATTTGGTCGGTATCTATGTTTTCAATTGGCAACGGAATTGCCCTTGATGTTAATGTTGTAAATTTTTCCATTTCTTTTAAACGAGTTCCAACTCTTTTATTTCTTCCGTTACATCTACAATTTTTCCGGCTATTGCCGTTGCGGCCGCTACCAATGGGCTGGCCAATATGGTCCTGGCGCCTTGTCCTTGTCTTCCTTCAAAGTTTCTGTTGGAAGTAGAGACGCAATATTCGCCGGCCGGGATTTTATCTTCGTTCATTCCTAAACAGGCCGAGCAACCGCTTTGGCGCATTTCAAAACCTGCATTTTCAAAAACGGTCTGTATGCCTTCTTCTTTTATTTGGTGGGCCACTTGTTGGGAGCCCGGAACAATTAAGGCATTTACATTGGCGGCCTTTTGTTTTCCTTTTATATATTCGGCAGCAATTCTAAAATCTTCTATTCTGGAATTGGTGCAGCTTCCTATAAATACATAATTAATTTGTTTTCCAAGGAGTTTTTCTCCTTTTTGAAGTCCCATGTATTCCAGCGATTTTTCAAAGGAAACATCGTCTTTGCTTGGTATTCTTTCTGTAATCTTGATGCCCATTCCGGGGTTGGTGCCATAGGTAACCATGGGTGCTATATCGGCGGCATCAAAAGTATATTCTTTATCAAAAGTAGCATCGGCATCTGTTGGAAGTGTTTTCCAGTAAGAAACTTTTTTGTTGAAATCTTCTCCTTTTGGTGCAAATTCCCTTCCTTTTACATAGTTAAATGTAGTTTCATCGGGAGCAATCATTCCACCACGGGCCCCCATTTCAATACTCATATTGCAAACCGTCATACGGCCTTCCATAGTCATGTTTTCAAAAACATCGCCTGCATATTCAACAAAATAGCCGGTTCCGGAATTGGTGCCCAATTGGGCAATAATGTATAAAATTACGTCTTTTGGCAAAACGCCTTTTTTAAGTTTGCCATTAACGGTAATACGCATGCTTTTTGGCTTGGAAAGCAATAAGCACTGACTGGCAAAAACCTGTGCAACCTGGCTGGTACCAATACCAAAGGCTATGGTGCCAAATGCCCCATGTGTAGAGGTATGGCTGTCTCCGCAGACCATGGTCATTCCCGGTTGGGTAATACCCAGTTCGGGAGCCATTACGTGTACAATTCCTTGGTACGGGTGCCCAAGGCCATATAGGGTGACCCCGTGCTTGTCGCAGTTCTCGGTAAGCATTTCCACCTGTTTTTTAGACAAAAGGTCCTGAATTGGCAGGTGCTGGTCTTTTGTTGGCACGTTGTGGTCTGCCGTAGCTACAATTTGCTCTTTTCTAAAAAGCGGGATATTGCGTTCCTCAAGTTCGTTAAATGCTTGCGGACTGGTAACTTCGTGAATTAAGTGTTTGTCAATATACAGTATTTGCGGTCCATTTTCAACTTGGTGAACCACATGGCTGTCCCATACTTTATCAAATAATGTCTTTCCCATTACGGTGTTTAAGCAGTTGCTTTTATATCTATTTTAGTTATTTCGATGATTTGATGGATATCGTTATCATCTATTTCTTTTTTTCTGTCTGCAAAGTTTAAAAATTCTTTATAAACTTCGTCCAATTGAAGCTTGGTTAATTCATAACCAACTTTTTTGGCCCTGTAAGCTAATGCTGCGCGGCCGCTACGTGCGGTTAAAACAATGGCCGATTCTGTAACGCCAACGTCGGCAGGGTCTATAATTTCGTAGGTTTCCCTGTTTTTAATAACGCCGTCTTGGTGAATCCCGGAACTGTGCGCAAAGGCATTTGCACCAACAATAGCCTTGTTGGGCTGTACGGGCATTCCCATACTTTCTGAAACCATTTTGCTGGTATCGTAAAGTAGGGTAGCATTAATTCCTGTGTCGAGGTTAAGGGTAGGGTGTTGGCGCAATACCATGACAACTTCTTCCAAAGAAGTGTTTCCGGCGCGTTCGCCAATTCCGTTAATGGTACATTCTATTTGTCGGGCTCCGTTAATAACGCCTGCAATGGAGTTGGCAGTGGCAAGCCCAAGATCGTTGTGGCAGTGGCATGAAAGTATGGCTTTGTCTATACCCGTAACATTTTCTTTAAGGTATTTCATTTTGGCGCCATATTCTTCGGGTAGGCAATATCCAGTGGTATCGGGGATGTTTAAAACCGTGGCTCCGGCCTTGACGACCGCCTCGCAGACTCGAGCTAAGAACTCATTGTCGGTACGCCCGGCATCTTCAGCATAAAATTCTACATCCTCGACAAAGGTTTTGGCATATTTTACAGCTGCTACGGCACGTTCTATTATATCTTCGCGCGTAGATTTGAATTTGTATTTTATATGCGAATCAGAAGTTCCAATTCCCGTATGGATTCTTGGCCTTACAGCATGTTTTATAGCTTCGGCAGCAACCTCGATATCTTTTTTAACCGATCGCGTTAGGCCACAAACGGTAGCGTTTTTTACAATTTTTGAAATTTCTGTTACCGAGTTGAAGTCCCCTGGGCTGGAAATAGGGAACCCTGCTTCAATAACATCAACTCCCAGGTCGTCAAGACGCTTTGCAATAACAAGCTTTTGTTCTGTATTAAGCTTGCATCCAGGTACTTGTTCTCCGTCTCGTAATGTCGTGTCAAAGATTTGGACTTTTTCTTTACTCATCTTGATTTTTTAATGTAATTTCAAATTTGTATTACGAATTTATATTTTGTGCTCGAAATTTATTGTTAACTTAACCATTTCTTTACAATGCTTAAGGAAACTTTTTAAGATATAAGTATCTGTTATTCAGTTAATTGAATTTTTATTTTTACAATGACAAGTCAACAAAAAGACACTCTTTTTATCTTGGTGAAATCGCTTTCCAAATCAGAAAAAAGACAATTTAAGCTTTATGTAAACCGATTGGGGGTGAATGCCGATGCAAAATTTTTGGCCTTATTTAATCTTTTGGATAAAATGCACGATTATAAGGAAGCGGAAATTTTAAAAAGCGGAATCGTTAAAAAACAACAACTTTCCAATTTAAAGGCGCACCTTTATAAGCAAATTTTGGTAAGCCTGCGTTTAAACCCCGTGAACCAAAATATACGTTTACAAATTCGCGAGCAGTTGGATTTTGCAACGATACTTTACCATAAAGGTCTGTACAAACAAAGTTTGAAGATTTTGGATAAGGCAAAATCCGTAGCCATAGAAAACCAAGAGAAAGTGGTTGCCTATGAAATTGTTGAACTGGAAAAAGTAATAGAAACACAGTACATAACGCGGAGCATTAGCGGCCGTGCCGACGAGCTGGCAATCCAGGCCAAAGAGTTGAGCATGCAAAATGTGCTAACCAGCAAGCTCTCCAACCTATCGCTACAGCTGTACGGGATTATGCTGAAATTTGGATATGTAAAAAGTGATGAGGAATACATATGGGTAACCGAATACTACGAGGCACATTTGCCGAAATTTAAGTTTTCCGATTTGGATTTCAGGGAAAAATTATGGCTCTACAAGGCACAATTATGGTACAGTTTTTTAATTCAGGATTTTTTATCGTGCTATAAATATTCTTTAAAATGGGTAGAACTTTTTTATGAAAACGAACAGATGATTTACCTTAACCCGGTTTTTTTCTTAAAAGGGAATAATTACTTGTTCGAATCCATGTTCTATGTAAAAAACCGTACCGGTTTTGAAGAGGCGTTAAAGAAAATGGAAGATACTATTGCCAACGAAAAGTTCCCCAAAAACGATAATTTGGATGTGTTGATTTTTCTGTACACATATAATAGCAAGCTAAACCTGCATTTTCTAGATGGTACTTTTGAAGATGCATTCCCTTTGGAAAATGAAATATTGGACGGTATTAAAGAGTACAACGATAAAATAGACGAGCACCATATTATGGTGTTTTACTATAAACTTGCCTGTATGCATTTTGGTGCGGGCGATAACAAAAAATGTATTTCTTATTTAAAGAAAATAATTAACAATAAAAATCTTACCATGCGCGAAGATTTAATGTGCTTTGCGCGGGTATTGAGCTTGGTGGCACATTATGAGGCCGGAATGGATTACCATTTAGAGGTTCAGCTAAAAAGTACCTATAAGTTTTTATTGAAAATGGACGACTTGCACGAGGTGCAGAAAGAAATGATTAAGTTTTTAAGAAACCTTGGAGAAATATACCCGCATGAACTGAAAGACGAATTTAAAAAACTGCACAAAACCTTAAAGAAATATGAAGATCATCCGTATGAAAAAAGGGCCTTTTTGTATCTGGACATTATTTCGTGGCTAGAGAGCAATATTGAAAATAGGCCGGTAGGGCAGATTATCAGGGAAAAGGCAAAATCATTAATAAGGTAGTTTTTGGAGTTTGGCAGAAGATAAGTTTCATTTAAAACATATTTTACAGCTCAATTTGGCGGTACTTTTAATTAGTACTTCCGGGGTATTAGGGAGGTACATTGCTTTGCCGCCTGCACAAATTATTCTTTTTAGGGCAATTCTTGCTTTCTTGTTCTTATTTCTTTTTTGTAGGTTCAAGGGGTTTAGCTTAAAAATAGCCAATACAAAAGATTGGCGCATGGTACTGCTTTGTGGCGTTTTCTTTGGCGTGCATTGGGTTACTTACTTTTATGCGCTTAAATTATCGAGCGTAGCCATCGGGATGTTGTCTATATATACGTATCCGGTAATTACTTCTTTTTTGGAGCCCCTTATTTTAAAAACAAGATTTAAAATGTCGCACATGGCATTGGGGGCCTTGGTTATTACCGGGGTTTATTTTTTGGTTCCAGAAGTAAATTTTAAAAATCAGCATTTTATAGCAGTATTGTTTGGGGTTACGTCGGCGTTTTTTTATTCGCTCCGCAACATTTTAATGAAGCCCAAGGTGCAAAAATACAACGGATCTGTTTTAATGTTGCATCAATTATGGGTTATCGCAATTATTTTATCGCCGTTGCTTTTTGTGGTAGATTTCCGCGAAATAACCGTACATCTTCCGGGGATAGCTTTTTTGGCCTTGGTTACCACGACCATGGGCCATACGTTGCTGTTAATGAGCTTTAAATATTTTAGTGCAACCACGGCAAGCATAATTAGCAGTGTGCAGCCTATTTATGGAATAATTATGGGAGTACTTTTCTTAAACGAGTTTCCGGCATGGCACACCGTTATTGGCGGGATGTTAATTTTAAGTGCCGTATGCATAGAAAGTGGCAGGAATATAAAAAGAAGCGCATGATAATATGCCGGATTTATAATTTTTTAGTTGAAGTTGAAAAGGTTTTTAAAAAAGCAACTCCTGCTGATGCATATATTAAACATCCAAATCGAAATCCCTTCTAAGTTTGTCGATCAAAGGATTTTTCTCACGTAGCTTTTCATATTTTTCCTGAGGGGTAAAAGCATATTGCTTTTCAACATCTTCGTTGATGGTAATATACAGTTCTATATGGTAATTATTGAGTTTCTTTTTAAGGTATTCCATCAAAGGGTATTGATCCCGCTCCACTTCTTTTTTTAAAGTATCGTTGGCCAGTTCTATCCATATTTTTTGTTCCCCTTTTTTTCTTGGTGTATCCGAGCCCAGTGCCGCGCTTAATATTTTTTTGCCCCCTTCTTCAATTTTCTTTACGTACTTATTCCAATATTTTTGCATGGTGGCTTCGTCAAAAGCATCTTTGGGAAGGTTTTCCTCGTCTATGGTTTGGTCTTTTTTGGCCAGTTCGTGCTCTTTTTTCTTTTTGATGCTGGAAAGCGAAAGCCCCGAAACCTTTTTTTTGTTTTGCAGGTTTATTTTAGGGAGCTTTGTTTCTTCTTCAGTCTCGGTTGCTGTTTGGGGTACAGCTATGGATTTTTCTGGAATTTCCTGTGCTGGAGTTTTCTGTTCTGGCGCTTTGCCGGTGTTGTTTTGATGCGTTTTTGTCCCTTCTTTCTTAAATACAGAGGAGGGGATTATGTAGTTACTGCCCTTTTTTTTTTCTCCATCGTGATTGATGGAGGCCAATTGCATTAAGCAAAGCTCTACGAGCAACCGCTGGTTTCTACTGCTGCGGTAATTTAAATCGCACGAATTGGCGGTTTCAATTCCTTCCAGCAGGAAATCCCTTGGAGCTTTTTTACTTTGTTCCAGGTATTTTTGTTTTGTGTCGTCGCCTACTTCAAGCAGTGGTATGGTAGCTTCATTTTGGCAAACAAGTAAATCCCTGAAATGCGATGCGAGCCCGGCAACAAAATGGTGGCCATCAAAACCTAACGAAAGTATGTTGTTAAAATCAATTAGCAATTTAGGGATGTTACCATCTAAAATTAAATCGGTTATCTCGAAATACGTTTGATAATCAAGAACGTTTAAGTTTTCGGTTACAGCCTGTCTTGTCAGGTTTTTACCGGTAAAACTTACCACACGGTCAAAAATGGAAAGGGCATCGCGCATGGCCCCGTCTGCCTTTTGGGCAATAATATGCAGGGCGTCGTCTTCTGCTTCTATACCTTGGTTTTCGGCTATATATTTTAGATATTCCTTGGCATCTTTAACTGTAATCCTTTTAAAATCGAATATCTGGCAACGGGAAAGGATGGTCGGGATTATTTTATGCTTTTCTGTGGTTGCCAAGATAAAAATGGCATGTTTTGGCGGTTCTTCCAATGTTTTTAGAAAAGCATTAAAAGCCGCTTGGGAAAGCATGTGCACCTCATCAATTATATATACTTTGTATTTCCCGACTTGCGGGGGGATCCTTACCTGGTCGATAAGGCTTCTTATATCATCGACAGAATTATTGGAAGCCGCATCGAGTTCAAAAATATTAAAGGCAAAATCTTCATCTTCGTTTTGCGTACCGTCTTGATTTATTTTTTTTGCCAAAATACGAGCGCAAGTAGTCTTGCCCACGCCTCTCGGGCCACAAAACAATAGGGCCTGGGCCAGATGGTTGTTGTCTATAGCGTTAAGCAAGGTGTTGGTAATGGCTTGTTGCCCAACAACATCTTTAAACGTTTTTGGCCTGTATTTTCTAGCTGATACTACAAAGTGTTCCATTACAACAAAGATAAAAATAGAAATATTATATCCTCTTTTTTTAAGTTTATTTTGTCTTTAATTATTAACAAAATCGATTTTAAAAACACTAATTTTGCACCGCAGGCCACCTTATCGCTGCAAACCTTAAAGTTTGTAGAGGAAAGTCCGGACACCACAGTGCAGCATAGCGGCTAACGGCCGTCGGCCGAAAGGCCAGGACAAGTGCAAAAGAAAGGATGTACAGGTAATGCTGTAGTGAAATCGGGTAAACTCTATGCGGTGCAACGCCATGTATACCAATGCCCCGATAGCTATCGGGAGAAGGCTGCACGCCTGATGTTGGAGGGTAGGCGGCTAGAACGTTGCAGCAATGCAGCGTCCAGATAAATGATAAGGATCTTTTTCAAGGTACAGAATCCGGCTTATGGCCTGCTTTTTTCTTCTAGGTTACTTTTTTATTTAATACCATTTTTAATCCCTATTTAACAGTTGTATAAATAAATTGCTGCCAAGCTCTGTAAATTTATCGTTATGTTATTATTTTTAAAACATTTTATCTAAAATTCAATATTACGAAAGGATTAATAAATTTTAAATTTTCATTTAGCTTTTTATTTTTTGTATATTCGTCAGAATGACAACCAATTATTTCTAAAGAATCTACAAGGATGTACAACCTGAATGCATATAAAATAAAGCAGCCCGAGGAGACAGCACTCTCCAAAAAAAAGAATGATGCTTTTAATGATGACCAAAAAAAATTTTCTTCTGATAAAAAATTATGGAAGGCATTTAAACGAGGCAACGAAGATGCTTTTATTATAATATATAAAAAGTATATCGATGGGCTTTATTCTTTTGGGAGGCAATTTTGCAATAAGGAGTTGACTGAAGATCTTATTCAAGATATGTTCATTCAGTTAAGAGAAAAAAGAAAGGAATTACCCGATATAACCAATTCTATCCGTTCGTTTTTATTTCAATGCCTCAAAAGAAGGATTTTCAATAGTAAAAAGAAAAAACAGCCCATAATGAAGACAAATTTATGGGAAGGACTTGATTTTGAAATAACGGTTTCAATAGATGAAGTGATAATGTTGAACGAACAGAAAAGAATGGATATTCAAAAAGTTGAAGAAGCACTAAAAACCTTGCCTAAAAAGTACAGAGAAGTTGTGTACTATTACTTTCATTTAGGGATGAGTTACAACGAAATAAAAGAGGTGTTGAATTTCAGTAATGTTAAGTCTGCTAGAAATATGGTATACAAGGTAATCAAGAAGATTAAAAAAAAAGTTTCAAAAAAGTGATGTCATTATAAAAGCTTTATTGTCTATACTATAAACGGCAAGAAGCTTTGGAGGATAAAAAACACGATATTGACTTTTTTTTGAAGAATGAGCACTTTGTAAAATGGGTACACAATCCTACAGAGGCTGGAAATGTATTTTGGGAAAAATGGCTGGAAGCAAACCCAAAAGACAAACAGTCAATTTCTACCGCAAAATCTATCATCGAAAAATCTGCTTTTAAAGCAGAAAAAATATCTTCAGAAAAAAAAGATGAAATTTTAAAAAACATACTTAAAGTCCTCAATAATAAAGAAGGCAGGAAAAAGAATACCAAAGCCAAAAATGGGAAGCTTTTAAAAAATGTTATTTGGATAGCAAGTGCAGCCGCCATTTTTGCGCTTGTAATAACAATTTATCCATTAATAAAAAGCACAAATAATCCATCCATTCTTACAAAAGAAAATATGGCCTCAGTTATCGAAGTGGCAACAAACAGGGGCGAACAAAAAACAGTGCTGCTTCCAGATAGTACCATTGTCGTGCTAAATGCAGAAAGCAAGCTTGTTTACCCTTCGGCTTTTAATTCTATAAGCAGGAATGTGGAAGTGATAGGAGAGGCATATTTTAAGGTAACGCACAATCCCGATAAAAAATTTACTGTTAGCACAAATGGTATTAAGACCATTGTTCACGGTACAACTTTTAATATAAGATCTTATCCCGAAATGGAATTTTATACCGTAGCGCTAGAGAGTGGCTCTGTTGCAGTAGAAACTCTTGATAAAATTAATGGTAAGAGCAGTTTTTTTATACAACCAAACGAAAAAATCGACATACAGAAAAATTTTAAAAAAGTGGAAATAAACAAATATGATAAAGTTGATTATTTCGGCTGGAAAGATGGAGTGTTAGTATTCGAGGATTGTGGTTTAACAGAATTCATTGCAAAAATAGAAAGGTGGTACAATGTGGATATAAGCGTTGTTGGAAATACCAACGGGCCATGGAAAATTAATGGGATGTTTAAAAAGCAAAGTATCGAGAATGTAATGAAAAGCCTTGAGTTTGCCCGTAAGATAAAATACAGAATGGATAACAATCAAATAACCATATACATTAATAATTAAACTAATTTAAATTATGAAACAAATCACTATTAAAAGCAGGTATTTGTGCAGGAAGCAGGTATTGTGCTTTTTGTTACCTTGTTTTTTTTCCCTTGGACTAATGGCAAATGTACCCAAGAATCAAAGTAATATTGACTTGACCAAATATAGGGTGGCCCTTAAAAAAGAAGTTTATCAACTTGAAGATATCTTTAAAATTGTAGAAGATAATGTTGAGGTTAACTTTTTTTACGATAAAGTATTGGTGAACGAAAAGCAGACGGTTCGTTTAAAAAAAGAAAAAATTACCATCAAAAACCTATTATTAGAGGTTTCATACCAACTAGGTTTAAGTTTTAAGCAAATAGACAATATTATAAACGTAGGCTTAAAAGAAGCTTTAAAGCAAGACCCGATAATAATTAAAGGAAAAGTAACTTCCTCGGCAGATGGTTTAGGATTACCAGGGGTAACGGTACAATTAAAAGATGGAAGTATTGGGGTTACCTCTGATTTTGAAGGCAATTACGAAATACAGGTAAACACCCCAACGGATATTCTTGTATTTAGTTATTTGGGGTTTAAACCAGTTGAAGAGAAGATAAATAACCGAAAACTAATAAATGTTGCTTTACAAGAAGATACCCAGCAACTGGATGAAGTTGTAGTAACTGCGCTTGGAATTAAGCGTGAGGAAAAATCGCTTGGATATGCCGTTCAAAAAATTGGAGGCGATCAGGTTCAGGAGGTAAAAGGGGTAGACGTGGCCACTTCTTTATCGGGTAAAGTAGCAGGTCTTTGGATTCAAAATAGTACAGAGTTTAATGAGTCTCCCGATATTAGGTTGCGTGGCGGTACCTCGAACCCTTTATTGGTAATAGATGGTGTTCCTTATGGAAATATGAATTTATCTGATGTAGCCTCGGATGATATTAAAGAAATAAGCGTGCTTAAAGGAGCAACTGCTTCGGCATTATATGGTGCCAGGGGAAGCGGGGGAGCTGTAATTATAACAACCAAAAGTGGCGGAAATGGCTTGAGCATAAACAGTAATAATATGTTCTTTGCAGGGTATTTGGCCCTTCCCGAAGTGCAATCTTCGTACAGTGCAGGTTTAGGGGGAACTTATAGTGCTACAGATTATGTATGGGGGCAAAAATTGGATATAGGTATCATGGCCGAACAATGGAATCCAGAAACAAAGCAATATGAGAACATGCCACTTACGTCTCGTGGAAAAGATAATTTTAACGATTTTTTACAGCCCGGCTTTATTGTAAACAACAATATTAGTTTTGCACGAACAGGAGACATAGGTTCAATTAGAACTTCTTTTACCCATGTTTTAAATAAAGGGCAATATCCAAACTTAAAGCTAAACAGGTTTAATTTTAATGTTTCGGGAACGCTAAACCTTAGCGATAACTTTGATATAAAAGCAAACCTAGGTTATAACAGAAGTATGGCTCCACAAACCACCGGAGCGGGTTATGGTTCGCAAGGCTATATGTATCAAATATTGCTATGGACAGGGCCAGAGTATGAGCTCTCAAAATATAGGGACTATTGGGTTATACCTAATGAACAACAAAATTGGCATTATCAAGCTTGGTACGATAATCCTTATTTAATTGCATATGAAAAACTGAAAAGCGATGAACAAAATATAACTAATGTAAACATTACTGCCGATTATAAACTTTTTGAAGGGGCTAAACTGACCGGGAGAATCGGCTACGATTTTTATTCCAATGAATCCAATACTCAAAACCCGGCCGGGATCAATTCAACCAGAGGATGGTACGTAAACGGTTTGTATAAGCAGGAGCAATATAGGGGGTATAGTTTAAACTCGGATGTGTTGTTTAACTATGCTAAAGAAGACCTGATTAAAAACTTTGATATAGACCTAACAACTGGAGTGTCGATTTATAAATATGAAGATCAGTATAATATGGCTTCTACCCGTAACGGACTTGTGGTTCCGGGTATTTATTCTTTAAACAATTCGGTAGAACGTCCCGATGTGGCAACTTCAACATACAGAAAACAAGTAAATAGCTTTTTAGGGCTGGCTTCTTTTGCTTATGCCGATACTTTTTTTGTTGATGTAACCGGAAGAAACGACTGGAGTTCTACGTTGCCTTCGTCTTCGCGGTCTTATTTTTATCCTTCGGTAGCCGGAAGCTTATTGTTGACCGAATTGGGCTTAAATCCGTCATGGTTGGATTTATGGAAGGTAAGGGGCTCCTGGACTGTATCTAAAAAAGATTTAGGTGTTTACGATACCAACGTAAATTATTCGGTAAACCTTGGTGTATGGGACGGCTATAATACAGCAGCATATCCTTCAACCATAAAAACGTCTATTGTAGAGCCAGAAACAAGCAGAACATGGGAGTTTGGAACAGCCGCATATTTGTTTAAAAACAGAATTATGCTGGACATGGCATATTATAACATTTACACATACAATCGCCAAGTATCTACCCCAATACCATCTTCGTCAGGGTTTAATGAAACATTGATTAATATTGATGAAACAATAGAGCGCAGAGGTTTGGAATTCACACTAAATGCAGGCGTTGTCAAGTCTGAAAATTTTAGTTGGGACGTATCCTTGAACTGGTCGAAAACACATGCCTATTATAAAGATTTGGATCCAGTGTATTCATCTGATAATTTATGGGTAAAAAAAGGCGGTAGAGTAGATAATTATACCATTCAGGATTGGGAGAGGGATCCGCAGGGAAATGTTGTCTACAATACGGGTGGATTACCGATTAGGAGTAATTATACAACATTTTTAGATTATAGCGATCCGGATTTTTTATGGGGATTCACCAATACGTTTAACTACAAAGACTTTAGTTTGTATTTAAGTTTTGATGGGCGCGTTGGCGGAACTTTATACAATTATACATCGTACAAAATGTGGGATACTGGCTCTCATCCCGATAGCGACAATCAATGGAGGTACGATGAAGTTGTAAATGGAAACGAGTCGTTTGTTGGCAATGGAGTTAAAGTAGTTTCGGGAGAAGTTAGTTACGACCAATATGGACAAATAATGGAAGATACCAGGGTTTTTGCACCAAACGACACTCCAGTATCATATGAAACCTACGCAAGAAGGTATGGAGACGGAAGCTTGGGCGCAAAAGATGCCACGTTTGCTAAATTAAGAGAATTGTCTTTTGGATATACATTGCCTAAAGATGTAAGTGAAAAAATTGGAGTAGCCAATGCAACAATTGCGTTGACGGCTCAAAACGTTTTCTTGATTACTAAAGATTTTGAATTTGCAGACCCCGACTGGAATTCGGATAGTGATCTATCCTCTCCGTCACAACGGTTTGTTGGATTGAACATAAAATTACAAACACTAGCTAAAGGACCTAAAAAATAATATTATGAAAACTATATATAAAATTGCATTTGCAAGTATATTGATATTTTGTGGCGCATGTGCAGATATGGACAAAATTAACACGAACCCAGATGGGATATCATCTGTAACGCCTCAAATGTTGGCCACAAAGCTTATTTTGAATATAACAAACGACGATATAGGAAGCGAAAAAGGATTCATGTTGCCTTTTATGAGGGATAAGTATATTTTATGGAGCGAATATCCGGAGGATGCACAATACAACCGTTTGAACAGGGCCAGTTTTAGCGACATGACACGCTTAACCGATGCCCAGAAAATGATGGAATTATCTCAAGATTTAAAAGAAGGGGAAAAGAACGCCTATACCGGATTGGCATATTTTATCAGGGCTTATTATTTCTTCAATTTAACAATTCAAGTTGGAGATATGCCATACAGTGAAGCAATTAAAGGTGAAACAGAGGGAGATACCAAACCTACTTACGATACCCAAAAAGATATTTTTATTGGTATTTTAAAGGAACTGGACCTAGCAGACAACCTTTTTGCAAATGCCAGCCAGTTTGATGGCGATATAATCTATGGAGGTGATGTAAACAAATGGCGTAAAATGGTAAATTCTTTTCAGTTAAAAGTATTAATCAATTTACACAAGAAAACCGGAGATAGCGATTTAAATGTGGCTCAGAAGTTTAAAGATATTGTAAGTAACCGACCTATTTTCAGTAATAATGAAGATAATTTCAGTTTGGTATATTCCAATCAACAAAATCAAATGTACCCTTTCTTCAAGCAAGGTAATCAATTTGTAATTTATCCAATGGTTTCAAGTGTTTTGATTGATAAGCTAAAAATATTGAACGATTACAGGTTGTTTTATTACACAGAACCATCACCTGTAAAAATAGAAGAAGGCCTATCGGATTCAGATTTTGATGCATATGTTGGGGTAGAACCCTCTTTAGAATACTCGGCGGTAAGTTCTATTTCTTCGTCAAAAGATTATTCAGATATAAATTTAAGATATAAAGAAACCCCCGAAGGAGAACCGGTTTATCTATTAAGTTATGCCCAAGTAGAGTTTATGTTGGCCGAGGCTGCCGTAAGAGGCTGGGTTGGTGAAACCCCCGAAGAACACTATAATCAAGGGGTAAAAGCGGCAATGGAGTATGTAAGGGATAATACACCAATAAATACGTATAACCACGGTATGGATATTACAGATAATTATATTGAGGCATACATAGAAAGTGCTGAGGTAAAGTTGAGCTCCGATCCAAATACTCAAATGGAACAAATTATCACTCAAAAATATTTAAGCACCTTCTTACAGTCGCCATTAAGCGCTTTCTTTGAAAACCGCAGGACCGGATATCCGTATTTTGAAATCAATCCGGCAAGTAATCAAAACGAACCCTCCAATAAATTACCTGTTAGATGGATGTACCCATCCGATGAAGTGCAATATAACCTAGAGCATGTAAATGAAGCAACAAACAGGCAATATAACGGGGGGGATGATAATAATGGAATTATGTGGATACTTCAGTAAGGCTTATCAGTTGTATTATAATCAGGTAAATTCTTCAATTAAAATATATTAATTATAATAAAATTAATGTAGAATTCACTTTTTTACTACTTTCATTTAAAGAAAACCTAAAAATGGATACCAGAAGAGACTTTTTAAAAAAAGCAACATTGTTTACGGGCGGGATGAGTGTTTTGCCTACGTTTCCAAATTCAATAAAACGGGCATTGCAGATCGACCCCGAAAAAGGTTCTAATTTTTACGATGCCGAACATATTGTACTGTTAATGCAGGAAAATAGATCGTTCGACCACTGTTATGGATCTTTAAGAGGGGTAAGGGGTTTTAACGATCCGCGGGCAATAAAATTACCTAATGAAAACCCGGTATGGTTGCAGCACGATGAAAAAGGAAGGACTTTTGCACCATTTCTCCTAAACATGAAAGAAACTAAGGCGACTTGGATGGGCGGATTGCCACATTCGTGGACAGATCAAGTGGATGCAAGAAATAATGGAAAATACGATAAATGGCTGTTTGCAAAGCAGCCAGGAAGAAAGGAGTATAAAGATATTCCTTTTACCTTAGGATATTATAACAGAGAGGACCTGCCGTTTTATTATGCTTTTGCAGATGCCTTTACGGTGTTTGACCAACATTTTTGTTCTTCGCTTACCGGAACAACCACTAATAGGCTGTTTTTTTGGTCGGGAACCCATAAGGATAAGGATGGGTTTGCTCATGTAAGAAATTCGGAGGTGGGCTGGGACAGGGAAATAAACTGGAAAACCTTTCCCGAAAGATTGCAGGATCACGATATTCCGTGGAAAGTATATCAAAATGAAATAAGCTTTTACAACGGCTTGGAAGGTGAAGACGAATCTTATCTTGCCAATTTTACCGATAATAATTTAGAATGGTATTCTCAATTTAATATCCGCTATACAAAAGGGTATCAAAATTACCTAAAAAATAGTCTTAATGATTTACCTGTGGAGATTGATGATTTAGAGGAAAAAATTAAAGAAACACCAAAAAGCAAGGTTCAGCCGCTACAAAACGAATTAGAAGAAAAGAAGGCTAAATTAAAGCATGTACAGGAAGAAAGTGAACGTTGGAACCCGTTAAACTTTGAAAAGCTTTCCGATTATCAAAAACAATTACACCAAAGGGCATTTGTAACAAATAGCAATGATCCAGATTATCATGAAACGGAAGAAATAGCTGTTGAAATTGAAGGTGAAAAGGAAACCTTAAAGGTCCCTAAAGGAGATATTCTGGATGCATTTAGAAAAGATGTCAATGCCGGAACCCTGCCAACGGTTTCTTGGTTGGTGGCACCCCAAAAATTTTCAGATCATCCAAGCGCCCCATGGTTTGGAGCATGGTATGTTTCTGAGGTTTTGGACATTCTTACCAAAGATCCAGAAGTATGGAAAAAGACCATATTTATTTTAACATACGATGAAAACGATGGTTATTTCGATCATGTTCCGCCATTTGTGGCTCCCAATCCTAAAGATGCTCATTTGGCATCCAAGGGGATGGACCTTCATCAAGAATACGTAACACTAAAGGAAGAACTGGCAAAAAATAGGGTTAACGAAAATAACGCAAGGGAAAGCCCGGTAGGGCTAGGTTACCGTGTACCAATGGTGGTGGCATCTCCATGGACGCGTGGCGGTTGGGTAAATTCGGAAGTGTGCGATATAACATCGACCATTCAATTGATGGAAAATTTCATACAAAATAAATATGGTAAAGATGTAAAAGAAACCAATATTAGCGAATGGCGCAGATGCGTTTCCGGAGATTTAACTTCTGCCTTTAGAACTTTTACGGAATATGATTTTAAATTTTCTGATTTTGTAAAACGGAATGAATTTATGGGAGAAGTCGTAAATGCCCGAGCTAAAAAATTACCTTCAAATTACAGGGAATTGTCCGATGATGAAATTTCCACGGCCAAGAAGGCTATAATGAAAGCCGATTTTTTACCACAACAAGAGCCGGGTGTTAAAGATTCATGCGCCTTGACATATGAATTGTATGTGGACGGAAAACTTAACATGGATACACTGGGGGTTGAAGTATTTTTTGAAGCATCCAATAATATTTTTGGAGAAAAAGCCAAAGGCGCGCCGTTTAATGTATATGCTTTTAATCGAAAAAATGTACAGTCAACGTTTAATTGGCCTATAACGGTAAAACCCGGGGATAAATTATTGAATAATTGGAGCCTGAAAGATTTTAGAGAAGAGGAATATCAATTATCTGTGTACGGGCCTAACGGATTTTATAGAGCGTTGCAAGGAAATGCAAACGACCCCGATTTGAATATCGATTTTGGCTATGAAAAAAACACCAAGCGCGTAAAAAGGGTTTCTGGTAATATTATGCTGCACATAACCAATAATTCCAACAAGTTGCATAAAGTAGTTCTCGAAGATTGTTCGTATGGGCAAGAAATGCAACATATAGTTGTGAAAGCAGGAAAGCGTGAAACAATTATTTTAGATGTAAATAAAAATTACAACTGGTATGATTTTAAACTAACGGTTGAAGGCAATAATACATTTAAAAGAAGATACGCTGGTAGGGTTGAAGTGGGTAAAGCATCTAAAACCGACCCGTACATGGGTAGGGTACAATAAATAATTTGGGTTGAGCTGAATTATAATTCCGCAAATGTTTTATTGCATTGCGGAATTTTTTTGTTAAAATTCAAAAAAGCTAAAAACGCTGCTCCCGTATTTTCGCTTTTCGGTAAATCCGTCAATTTCACTGAGGTCGGTTTGCTTGGCATGTTCAATAATTAAAATACCATCTTCTTCAAGAAGCCCGTTCTTTTTTACCAGCATGGGGATTTTGGTAAATTCCGTCAATGGTATGTCGTATGGTGGATCTGCAAAGATAATGTCTGCTTTTTGGATGGATTTTTCCAAATAGGTAAATACATCGCTTTTAATTGACTGTATGGGAAATTCCAGTTCACTTTTTATTTTATTTATGTATTGCACGCAGCCCGAATGTACATCGACCGAAGTAATTTTTGGTACGCCCCTGCTGGCAAATTCAAAACTAATATTTCCGGTACCGGCAAAAAGATCCAAAACGGTTAACTCGTCAAAATAAAATTGATTGTTAAGAATATTGAACAAACCTTCCTTGGCAAAATCGGTCGTGGGCCTTACGGGTAATTTTTTTGGAGCAATCAACCTTTTTCCTTTGTATTTTCCAGAAATAATGCGCATTTATAAACTGTTTAATAAAACAAGTGTTTTAGGGGCGTTGAGCTTTTCTATAACATTGTTTAGTTTTGGCGGGTAATAAGCTTCCCCGATTTTTAGGTTTTTTATATACCTATAGGCAATTTTGTACAATTCGCTTTCCTCAGAAACATTGCCAAGCAAAAAGGTAGGAGTTTCCTCGGGGTTTAGCTGAAGTTGTTCAATTGTAAAAAGCAAGTAATAAATAAAGTCTTCTTTTTGAAGGTATTGAAAGGTGTTGTATAAAACCAATTTCTTTTGGTCCAGCACAATTATTTCAAAATGCATGCTATCTATGTGTACATAAATGGTTTTTGGGTCGCTTTTTTTGGCGTTGTTGATAAGCGTTTCTACCAATACGGTAGAAAAATGTTTGTATTCAAAATCGCCAAATTTTTCAAAAAGGTAATTGTTTACATTGGTAAAGGGCACATATACATTATACATATCGTGCTCTTTAAGCTCGTCGTAATTAATGTAATCGTTTTCTAAAATTTTGACATTATATTTTAAATAATCAGAAAGATTGCTTTCGTTAAAAAGGGATTTTGGCACAAACGACGATAGCTCGTTTTCATGAACCGCAACAATTTTGTTGAAGGAGCTCCCTTTTATGGAATCTTTGTCAAACCAGTTTTCCAGATGTGCCAAAAGGCTTTCTGCGTTCGCCTTTTTGTCAAAACTAACGGTATCTATGGTTTCAATTTCGTTTAAGGCGCTATCTGCAATACAAAAAGAAAGTCCACTCAAGCTAACTTGAATGGACAGTTCTTTAAATGATTTATCTAGTATGTTACTACTCTTTTTTAGTGTCATAATATGGTGGCCAGTTTGCACTTGTGCTTACTTCTGTAAGGCTACCTACTTTAATTTCAGGACCATTAACTTCTTCTACTGAAATAGCAGATTTTTCCTGATCCACAAGATCTTTTGGTTGATCGTACAGTAAAACAGATTTGTTAACCTTCACCTCAAAAACAGGAGCGTTAAATCCGTTTGCATTGATCATCTTGGCATCCATGGTGAATTTCTCGTTGTTTTCTGCATAAGGAACCGTTGCAAGGTTTTTGTAAGAATCAGAACCTCCAAATAAAGAATCCTTAACAGGTACAAATCCTAAAGTATCAATAACTTTAACCTCTCTTTCCATGTCGATACGGTAGGTTTCATCGTATTCCATATAAGAAGAGTCCCTTTGTTGTGTAAGTGTATACTGAGCTGTATCGATGAATTTGATCAAACTAGGAAAATCTTTAGCAAATTTACCGGTTACAGTTCTGTATGCTTCCTGAGCATCCCTAATATCTTTTAACTTATCGATTACGGCCGAATATCTTTCTTTTTTTACTTTGTCAAATTTTATTGGCCCCATTACAGAAGTATAAATTTGATACGCGAAAAAAATACTTAAAAGCCAAAGGACAATTTGTATTACTGTCTTCATTTTTTAATTTTTGAATTAAAGAGGTTTTACGCAAATCTACAATTTTTTTTCATTCATGAAAGAGATAGCCAAAAAAAACATCACTAATTTTGAACGATAAATGGATTTTATGGACGCTGCATCATTTTATAAGTTACTAAAAGAAGAATTCCCACACAGCCCAACGCACAAGCAAGATGTTGTGCTTCAACAACTTTCAGATTTTATATATTCCGAAGAAAGGGAAGAGGTGTTTTTGCTGAAAGGGTTTGCCGGTACCGGAAAAACTACCATAATTGGTGCAATGGTCCATAATTTGTGGAAAACGATGCGAAAATCGGTGCTTTTGGCACCCACAGGAAGGGCGGCCAAGGTAATTACCAACTATTCGGGCAGGACGGCCTTTACAATTCACAAGCATATTTATTTCCCGAGAAAACAAAGTGGGGGCGGGGTAAAGTTTGTCCTGGCGCCCAATAAACATAAAAACACCATATTTATTGTAGATGAAGCTTCCATGATTCCCGATTCGCCCGCCGACTCTAAAATTTTCGAGAACGGTTCCTTGCTCGACGATTTAATGATGTATGTGTATTCCGGACATAACTGCAAACTCATCCTTATAGGCGACACCGCACAATTGCCGCCCGTGAATTTATACCTGAGCCCGGCTCTTGACGAGAACAAACTTTCGCTTAACTATAATAAGGAAGTAAAAAAAATAGAACTGGACGAAGTGGTTAGGCAGCAATTAAATTCGGGAATACTTTTAAACGCCACCAATTTAAGGGAACAATTGCAGGACGATTACGCCAATGATTTTCAATTTCACGTAAAGGATTTTACAGATATTGTCCGGCTAATCGACGGTTATGAAATACAGGATGCCATCAACCAGTCGTACAGCGAAGACGGCAAAGAAGAAACGGCCATTATCGTGCGGTCCAATAAAAGGGCAAATATGTACAACCAGCAAATAAGGAGCAGGATACTTTTTTTGGACAATGAATTGGCTGCCGGAGACTATTTAATGGTAGTAAAGAACAATTATTATTGGGTAAAAACGTCTTCTGAAGCTGGATTTATTGCCAATGGCGATATAATCGAAGTGCTTGAGATCTTCGCCATAAAGGAACTGTACGGGTTTAAGTTTGCTGAAGTAAAAGTACAAATGGTAGATTACCCCAACATGAAACCTTTTGAAACCGTACTGCTCCTTGATACGTTGGATGTTAATTCGCCTTCACTTTCCTATGAAGATGGTAACAGGCTATATCAAGAAGTCATGAAAGATTATGAAGACGAAACGTCCAAGTACAAAAAATTCTTAAAAGTAAAAAACAACAAATATTTCAATGCGCTCCAGGTAAAATTTTCCTATGCGGTTACCTGCCATAAAAGCCAGGGAGGACAATGGAATACGGTATTTGTAGAACAGCCATATTTGCCAAACGGGGTAGACAAAGATTATTTGCGGTGGCTATATACCGCCGTAACAAGGGCAAAAGACAAATTGTATTTAATTGGTTTTAAAGATAATTTTTTTGCCGACATCCATTAAAAGTAAAATGCTTACATTTAATAACATTTTTTACCCATATATAAAAAAGAATGACATCAGAAGCTATTATAAGTATTTTTCTGGGTATCGGTCTGGCGGCTTCCGTTGGGTTCAGGGTTTTCCTGCCATTGTTTGTTTTAAGTCTGGTCGGTCATTTCGATATTATAAATTTAAGCGAGCACTGGGAATGGATTGGTTCTGTTCCGGCATTGATAGCCTTGGCGGTGGCTATGGTACTGGAAATTTTTGCCTATTATATCCCTTTTATAGATAATTTGTTAGATACCATTGCGGTACCATTGGCAGCAATAGCTGGGACAGCGGTCATGGTGTCTACCATGGCAGAGCTTTCCCCGGTTGTAACATGGGCATTGGCAATTATTGCCGGTGGGGGAACGGCCAGTATTGTAAAAGGGGCCTCGGCAGGAACAAGGGTAACGTCGTCGGTAGCAACGGCGGGACTTGGAAATCCCGTTGTTTCAACGGTGGAAACAGGCGGTTCCATAGCATTGTCCTTGGTGGCCATATTTTTACCAATAATAGCTATTGTGTTGGTTATCATTATTTTAATGTTTATATTTTGGTTTTATAAAAAACTAGGGGGTAAGAGCAACTAAATTCTCAATTTTATCTCTTATTTTTGTTAATTCATAAAGGTTTTTCAACTAATGAAGATAATTTCAATGATACCGGCCAGATATGCCGCTTCACGATTCCCCGGAAAGCTTATGCAGGACCTCGGGGGCGAGACTGTAATTTTACGCACCTACAAGGCAGCCGTAAATACCGGCCTTTTCGACGATGTTTTTGTGGTAACCGATAGCGATATTATTTTTAAGGAAATTGAAAATAATGGCGGAAAAGCTATTATGAGTATAAAAGAGCACGATTGTGGCAGCGATAGAATAGCCGAAGCTGTTGAAAACATGGATGTGGATATCGTTGTCAATGTACAGGGCGATGAGCCTTTTACCGATAGGGAAAGCCTGGAAAAAGTAATAGAGGTTTTTAAGGAAGATGTCCAAAAGGAAATTGATTTGGCCTCTCTTATGACCAAAATTGAAGATTGGGAAGAAATAAGCAACCCCAATACCGTAAAAGTAATTACCGACGAGCGTGGGTTTGCCTTGTACTTTTCCCGTTCTCCCATTCCATATCCAAGAGATAAAAACATCCATGTAAGATATTTTAAACATAAAGGTGTATATGCATTTAGAAAACAGGCAATTGTAGATTTTCAGCGGTTGCCCATGCGCTCTTTGGAAGCTACCGAAAAAATTGAGGCTATTCGTTATTTAGAATATGGAAAGAAAATAAAAATGGTGGAAACCGATAGCGAAGGTATAGAAATAGACACCCCGGAAGACCTTGAAAGAGCCAAAAAAGTATGGAAATAAATTATCAGGAAATAAAAATTATCGGCTTTGATGCCGATGATACCTTGTGGGTAAACGAAACCTATTTTAGGGATGCCGAACACGAGTTTGCAAAACTGCTTTCGTCTTACGAAACAGAAAACAAAATCGACCAAGAGCTCTTTAAAATGGAAATGCAGAATTTGGAGACCTATGGATACGGAATTAAGGGTTTTATGCTTTCTATGATAGAAAGTGCCATAGATTTGTCAAATAACAAGGTAAACAATGCAACCATTTCCAAAATTTTGAATCTAGGTAAAGAGATGATCAATAAACCAGTTGAACTGTTGGATGGTGTAGAGGAAGTATTGCAGGCTTTATCGCAAAAATACCGGGTTATCCTTTTAACAAAAGGCGACTTGCTGGATCAAGAACGAAAACTAGAAAAATCCGGACTTTCAAAATATTTTCACCATATAGAAGTTTTAAGTGATAAGAAAGAAGAAAACTATAAAAATTTATTAGATCATTTAGAAATAGACGTCAAGGAGTTTTTAATGATAGGAAATTCCTTGAAGTCAGACGTGTTACCGTTGGTAAATATTGGGGCCAAAGCAATTCACGTTCCCTTCCATACCACATGGGTACACGAAATGGTAAAAAATGAAGAAGATAACGGTACCTATATAAAAGTAGAAAAAATAAAAGATGTCCTTCAATTGATGGAAATGGAAGAAGTACATCGTTAATAACAAAAAACTGAAGAAGCGTACATGAAGTATAAAAATTTTCCAATGGTTCCTAAAGTGGTTTTCGGGCGTGGGTGCTTTAGCCAACTTGATGAAATATTAATGCCAAAACGTAAAAGCGACGAAGCTCCTTTTATTTTTTTGGTCGATGGTGTTTTTGAAAATGACAATTGGATTTTATCAAGAATACCCTTGTTGTTCAACGACCAAATTATTTTTATCCCTACGGATGAAGAACCTAAAACCGACCAGGTAGATGCCCTTGTTGAAAAAATTAGGCAAGATGCCACTCAAATGCCTTCCGGAATAATAGGTATTGGCGGCGGTACCGTAATGGATATTGCCAAAGCCGTTTCTATTATGCTTACCAGCCAAGGAAGTTCGGCCGATTACCAAGGATGGGACTTGGTAAAGAACGAGGCAATATACCATGTGGGAATCCCCACGATAAGCGGAACGGGCGCAGAAGTATCACGGACTACCGTACTTACGGGACCAGATAAAAAATTGGGGATAAATTCAGACTATACCCCTTTCGATCAAGTGGTGCTGGACCCGGAGCTAACAAAAGGAGTTCCCAAAGACCAATGGTTTTATACGGGAATGGATTGCTACATTCACTGTATTGAATCGTTAAACGGAACTTATCTAAATGCCTTTAGTCAAAGTTATGGGGAAAAGGCACAGGAGCTTTGCGATGAAGTATTTTACAAGGGTAATCTCACGACCGAAGAAGCCCAGGATAAATTAATGATGGCTTCTTGGCACGGCGGGATGAGTATTGCCTACTCCCAGGTTGGGGTAGCACATGCCATGAGTTATGGGCTTTCTTACTTGTTGGGAACCAAACACGGTATCGGGAATTGTATTGTTTTCGACCATTTGGAAGAATTTTACCCAGAAGGCGTGGCGCAGTTCAAAAAAATGAAAGAAAAACATGGAATTGTACTTCCAACAGGTCTATGCGCTAACCTTACCGATGCTGATTTTGATACTATGATTAATGTTTCCATGGGAATGGATCCCTTGTGGGAAAATGCATGTGGGAAAAATTGGAAGGATACCATAACTCCCGAGAAATTACGTAGTTTATACGAAAAAATGTAATGAAAGAAATTTCTAAATGGATTTTCTACAAATTATTGGGTTGGAAGCTTATTGGTAAATTTCCTCCATTATCAAAATATATTATAATAGTCGTGCCGCATACCAGCTGGCACGATTTTTATATAGGGGTATTGGTACGGAGCATGGTTAGCATCCCTATAAATTATGTGGCCAAGAAAGAGCTGTTTAACACACCGCTCGGTTGGTATTTTAAATGGACGGGCGGAGCGCCCATAGACCGGTCCAAAAACAGCAATACGGTAGATGCCATTGTTTCTTTGTTTGAAGAACGTAATGAGTTTAGGCTTGCAATAGCCCCTGAAGGAACAAGGAAAAAGGTAACAGAATGGAAAACGGGGTTTTATTATATTGCCAAAGGGGCAAAGGTGCCAATTGTCATGGCAGCGTTTGATTATAAAAAGAAAGAGGTCCGCATAGAACCTCCTTTTTATCCGTCAGATGATATGAAATCCGACTTTAATTTTATGTGCCGTAATTATTCGGGGGTGATGGGAAAAATACCTGAATATTCTTTTGATGAAGAATAAGCCCTTCTTTTGTGCTCATTCTTTTATTTTTTCAAAACGATTAAATCAAAAAACATTAATCTAGTTTTTAGGGCTTCACTTTCTAAAACCCCTGTAAACTCTTTTTCTTGTTTTTCAGAAGAAAACAAAAACTTAAAACCATTGTTCTCGTAATATTTCAAGGGCCGGGGATTATTATAAGAATCGACTACAATAAATCTACAGCCTGTTTTATTGGCTCCATCTATAAACCAAGATTTTATAAAATCCATTAATTGCTTGCCTATTTTTTCATTGTTTATGCGCCTATACTCTTTATGAACGCCTAACCTTCCTATTAATACGGCAGGATAACTTCGCATATGCTTTTTTCGGGGAACATTTTCAATGACTTTTTTCTTTCTTGACCCCGGCAGAGTAGTTGTTTTTATACTGTCGTTTGAAATAGTAAAAGCGCAGACTACTATTTTTGGGTTATCGTCTAAAGTAAAACAATATGTCTTTCCTAAAAGTTGGGATGAGTAATCTTCAGCATCATTTGCAAAGAAATCGTTTAAATCCTCTATTCCACATTCAAATAATTCGCAACTGTTGATTACCTCTTTGTTATAAGGACGTAAAGTGCAATTGTCAAGAAGAAATCCCAAGGGGATGTTTATAATTTTGCTTTGGCAAGTATTCTAGCAGCCATATCAGATTCCTTAGAAAAATCAATAGAGGATTTTTTAGCAGTATTATCAGCTATTTTTGAGGTGAATTGAGCTGCTGCCTTGCTTTTTAGTACCGGTATTGATTTAATTGCTATTGCCATTTATATATAAAAAATTATACAAATATAAGAATAATTATCTCTTTTTAAAGTAATATCCAGGAGACGAAAAATTTTCTGATTATTAGATTACTTCAGGATGTGTTATTCCTCATTAGGATTCCTCCATGGTATGATAAACATTTTGGACATCGTCATCTTCTTCAATTTTTTCCAGAAGTTTTTCCACATCGGCAACTTCTTCTTCATTCAATTTCTTGGTTACCTGCGGAATACGCTCAAATCCTGACGAAAGAATTTCAATTCCACGCCCTTCCAGTTCTTTCTGTATGGCTCCAAAGCTTTCAAATGGGGCATAAATTAAAATGCCGTCTTCATCGGTAAAAACTTCTTCGGCGCCAAAATCGATCATTTCCAATTCCAATTCTTCTGGGTCGATGCCTTCGGCGGGAATCCTGAAATTGCAGGTATGATCGAACATAAATTCAACAGACCCACTGGTTCCCAGACTTCCGTTACATTTGTTAAAATAGCTCCGTATGTTGGCAACCGTGCGGTTGTTGTTGTCTGTGGCGGTTTCAATTAAAATGGCAATTCCATGGGGGGCATAGCCTTCAAATAAAACCTCTTTGTAGTCTTCGGTGTTTTTATCAGAAGCACGTTTTATGGCCCTTTCAATATTATCCTTGGGCATGTTTGCCGTCTTGGCATTTTGTATAACGGCCCTTAACCGTGCATTGGCATCTGGGTCGGGACCTCCTTCTTTAACGGCCATTACAATGTCTTTCCCTAAACGCGTAAACGTTTTGGCCATAGCAGACCAACGCTTCATTTTCCTTGCTTTTCTAAACTCAAAAGCTCTTCCCATAAAATATCCTTAATTATAATTTCCCAGCAAAAATAAATAAAGAGTTTAAAAGTTGAAAGTTATAAAGTTGAAACTTACCAACGACCAAACTCTGGCGAATGTATCAGCAGTTTTTTAATAATACCCTTTTACAATATGCAACTCTTTATTTGCTGTTCACTCACTATGTGAGATTTAAGATGCCCAGACGCTTGCGTCTGAATGTTATATATTTTTCCATTTAATGCTTTGTGTGCTTTCGCCAAGGTACTAGCAACAATCATCAATAGGCAATTACCCTTTAATAATTTCTTCAATCTTATTGGCCAATGCAAAGTCTTTTTCGGTAATGCCATCTGCATCGTGCGTGTTCAGCCTAATGGTTAGGTTGTTGTATACGTTGCTCCATTCGGGATGATGATTTTGTGCTTGTGCTTCAAAAGCAATACGCGTCATCATGGCAAAGGCATCGGCAAAGTCTTTAAAATCCAATGACGTTACCAAATAGCCTTCTTCATAATCCCAATAATCTAGTTTTGCTATGCGTTCTTGTATCTCTTTTTCGCTTAAAGTTTTCATATAATGTCTTTTTGTAAAGGTAAGAAGTTATACAGCCAATGTTTAATTTGCAGGGGTTTATTTAACCTTCAACTCGTTTATTACGTCAAAATGACTAAAATTAAGGTGTTTTGGCAGTTTGTTGTCTTTGGGGAGTACCGCCAAAAACCTGTCGAAATTAGAGGTATATACGTTTTTCAGCAAAGGTTTTTCATAACCCAATGCTTCAATGGCTTCTTTTATAAATTCATCGTGATGTATCAGGTCCGAACTTCCTAAATGGTATATTCCTTTTCGGTTTCTGTTCACAATATAATGTATTTGTTGCGAAAGCTTGTCGGCATAGGCAACATTCATTACCAAGTCTGGAAAAACTTCGTAAGCCTCTTTTTTGTCGATAAAATATTTTAGTTCTTTAATACGTGGCGAATGGCTCCCGAAAACCATTGGCAACCTTACAATGGTGTAATTTTTCTCGGGAAGCTGCATTAAAGCCGTTTCTATTTTTATCTTAAACTTTCCATAGGTGCTCATTGACAGGGTTTTGTCGAACTCATACGATGGAAAATTGCTAAACGCATCAAAAACATTGGCCGATGATAAAAAAATAACCTTGCTATTGCTCGCCCTGCAATAGTCTGCAATATCTTGATGCGTATCTATTTGTGCTTCAAAATCCCCTCTTAGGGCAGAAATGATGACATTAGGGCGAACCTTGGTTACAATATCGATAAGGTCGTCGTTTTCCATGTCAAAACGGAAAAAATGTTTGTTATTGGAGTATATCTTTCCCGTATGGTAAGTGCCATAAGTATCATAATAGGCGCACAGTTCTTTATAAATTGCCCCTCCAATAAATCCGCTTGCCCCTAATATTAATATCCTTTTCAATAAATGCTATCTTTCTTTTTTTAGGAGAACTTATAGTTTCCTTATTTATTTTTATAGAATGGAAGTTTAACAATTTTTGCTTCCACTTTTTTCTTTCGTATCTGCAAATATATGGTGGTTCCCTCTTTGGCATAGCTGGTTTTTACATATCCCATGCCTATACCTTTGCCCAACGATGGGGCCATGGTTCCACTGGTAACGTTCCCGATAATCTCATCAGAGTTGTTAATAATTTCGTACCCGTTTCTAGGGATTCCGCGTTCTATCATTTCAAAACCTACAAGTTTTTTGGCAACGCCATTTTCCTTTTGCTCTTTCAGGGCTTCGGCATTCACAAAGTCCTTTGTAAATTTGGTAATCCAGCCAAGCCCGGCCTCTATAGGAGAGGTGGTGTCATTGATATCGTTTCCGTAAAGGCAATAGCCCATTTCCAGGCGCAACGTATCTCTGGCGGCTAGGCCTATTGGTTTTATGCCAAAATCTTTTCCGGCTTCCAATACTTTGTTCCAAACCTGTTCCACTTCGCTGTTTTTACAGTAAATTTCAAAACCGCCGCTTCCGGTATATCCCGTTGCCGAAATAATTACGTGTGGAATTCCGGCAAATTCGCCCACTTCAAAATTATAAAACTTAATGGCCGAAAGGTCAACAGGCGTTATGGATTGCATAGCTTCCACAGCCTTTGGACCCTGGATGGCCAATAGCGAATAATCATCTGAAATATTTCGCATCTCGGCACCGATCCCTTCATTATATTTAGAAATCCAGTTCCAGTCCTTTTCAATATTAGAGGCATTTACCACCAGCAAAAACTGTTCTTCCTTTATCTGGTAAATAATCAAATCGTCCACAATCCCGCCATCTTCGTTAGGCAGGCAAGAATATTGTGATTTCCCGATACTAAGTTTAGAGGCATCGTTGCTGCTCACCTTTTGGATAAGCGTCAGGGCATTTGGCCCGCTAATAAGAAATTCCCCCATATGGCTTACGTCAAAAACACCCAAATGTTCCCTTACGGTCTCATGTTCAATAGTAACACCTTCATATTGCACCGGCATGTTGTAGCCTGCAAACGGAACCATTTTGGCACCCAATTCAATATGTGTATCAGTTAAAGCAGTATTCTTCATTTTTGTATATTTAAAGTTACAATGCCTATACGTTAGGCGTTGCAAAATTATTTAAAATATCCTCAGAAATAAAACAAACCAATAAAGAATAAAATGGCGAAGTTTTTTATGGGGAGCATAAAGGTAAAAGTTATGTTTGCAAAAGCTGTTGCCCGCCTTAACTATTACACACCTGTCTGGTGTTCCAGCCAGGTGGGGTATACGCTCAGTCGGGGCTAGATGGCTACGCTTGCGATATTTTTTATATGTTTATAGCAGATTTTAATTTAGTATAAAATTTTAAAAAATGAATACCAACAAATTAAAAGTATTGGTAGTTGGATGCGGGAATATGGGCGCATCTCATGCAAAAGCATATCATGCAATGAAAAATAAAATAACCATATGCGGATTGGTATCTACCGGGGAGAGCAAAGAAAAACTCAATGCTCAATTAGGCCATGAATACCCACTTTTTACCGATTATTACAAGGCCTTGGGCGCCACCCGCCCCGATGCGGTATGTATATCAACATATCCCGATACACACGAGGCATACAGCATAGCTGCACTGGAAATGGGCTGCCACGTATTTCTTGAAAAGCCACTGGCCGATACTGCCCAAGGTGCTGAGCGCGTAGTACAAGTTGCCAACAAGATGAACAAAAAAGTGGTCGTGGGCTATATTTTGCGCCATCATCCTTCTTGGCAAAAATTTATAGAAATGGCGCACACCATGGGCAAACCATTGGTTATGCGCATGAATTTAAACCAGCAAAGCCACGGTTATATGTGGAATGTACATAAAAACCTTATGAAAAGCTTGAGCCCGATTGTAGATTGTGGGGTGCATTACATAGATGTTATGTGCCAAATGACCCAGGCCAAACCCATACAAGTGGCTGCTATTGGGGCACGCTTAACCAATGATATTCCGGCGGGGAATTACAATTATGGTCAGTTGCAAATACATTTTAGCGATGGTTCGGTTGGTTGGTACGAAGCCGGTTGGGGCCCTATGATAAGTGAAACGGCTTTTTTTGTAAAAGATGTGTTCGGCCCAAAAGGAAGCGTGTCCATTGTTGCCAATAAGGCCGGTGGGGAAGGGGCATCAGATAACGTGGGCAGCCATACCAAAACGGAGAGCCTAAAAGTTCATTATGCCGATATCGATGCCGATAACGAGTTTACAAGGGAAGACACATGGATCAATCTAACCGATGAACCGGACCATCAAGAATTGTGCAACCGTGAACAGCAATTTTTTATAGAGGCCATACAAAACAATATAGATCTAAGCGACCATATGAATGATGCCGTTAATAGCTTAAAAGTAGCCTTGGCCTGCGACAAGTCGGTAAAAACAGGAGGAATTGTTAAGTTATAGGGTATAACTATATTAAAATAAAATACCCGACTAAGTTTGCTTAGTCGGGTATTGTAATCTTGAATTATACTAATTTACTGGCTATCCTTGGGTTTTTTTCACCATAATGCCCTGTAGTTTTTGCTGTAATGCCTTATCTGCTTGAATGGCTGCTCCAACGGACTGGTAACGTTCTACGGTCAAACCGCTGTCTTTAATAATGGCTTCCATTTTGGATTCAAACTCCGGACGCATTTTTTCAATTTCGGCAATTGCATTTTTATGCTTGGTTTTTTCCTCTTCGGTAGCATCTACTTCCTTATTTGGGTCGGCAGTTGCTTCTTGTATCTCCTGAAAGCGCTCAACTTCCAATCCTTGGCCTTCAATGGTTTCCATAATTTTTTGTTGCGCTTTTTGGTTTTCCATCTGCATTCCCATATAAGCTGTGGCAAAGTTTTCCAATTCGGCATCAGAAACGTTGGTTGCCTGCTCGGGAGCGACAGGTTGTTGAACTTGGGCAAACAAGCCTGCACTTCCTATTAAAGTTACAAACAAGAGGGCTATTTTAATTTTTTTTGCTGCTAACATAATTTCTAATTTAAATTTCTCGTAATTAAACAACAAGGTTAATAATTATCTGTCCACTTAAAAAAGAATTTGCAGGAATACATTTAAATTTAACGTATGTTTAATAAATAACCTTACTGTTTTGTTAAAATGATGTGGTTGGATATAAATTCAGTATTTATTTTAGTTGTTCCCTATTTTTTAAAAAAGATTTTAACGCTTCGTAATTTTTTACGGAATGGCTAACTTTTTTTCTGTCGATTACGGTCTTTATTTGTTCGGGAATTGGTACCATAACATCTAGCGTTTCTTCCACAACGTCTAAAAACTTAACCGGGTGGGCTGTTTCCAAAAATATCCCCAAAGTATTTTTGTCTTCGCCTAAATACTGTTTTAGGCCCATGTACCCAACGGCCCCGTGCGGATCGGCAACATACTGCGAAGTCTTGTAAATGGCCTGCATGGTTTTTTTGGTGGCTTCATCGGTAAAACTATAAGAGGAAAACAGTTTTCCCAATTTTTCAAAATTGTTATCCAGTAAAGTTTGTATTCTTATAAAATTGCTTGGATTTCCAACATCCATGGCGTTCGAGATGGTTTGTTGCGAAGCTTTTGGGCTGTATTTTTGTGTAGCCATATATTGCGGAACGGTGTCGTTAATATTGGTAGAAGCAACAAAATGCTTTACAGGAAGCCCTAATTTGTATGCCATGATCCCTGCACAGATGTTCCCAAAATTTCCACTTGGGACCGAAAAAACCAATTCTTGGTGTTTGGATTTTAACTGTTTGTACGCAAAGAAAAAATAAAACATTTGTGGCAGCCAACGGGCTACATTGATTGAGTTTGCCGAGGTTAAATTTTCAGCTGTTAAATCAGGGTCCAAAAAGGCTGTTTTAACCATGTCCTGGCAATCATCAAAAACACCATCTACTTCCAGTGCGGTAATATTTTGCCCTAATGTTGTTAACTGTTTTTCCTGTATATCGCTTACTTTTCCGCTAGGGTAAAGAATAACAACTTCTACACCTTTTACCCCTAAAAAACCGCTGGCCACTGCACCACCGGTATCTCCAGAAGTTGCCACCAAAACGGTAACGGTTTCATTTTTTTTATTTCTGTTGAAATATCCCAGACAACGTGCCATAAAGCGTGCCCCAACATCTTTAAATGCCATTGTGGGTCCATGAAAGAGCTCCAGGGAATATACATTGTCTTCAATTTTTACCGTTGGGAAGTCGAAGCACAATGTCTCTTTTACAATTTTCTTTAATTCCCCGTCTGGAATTTCACCGTTTACAAATTGATGAATTACTTTAAATGCAATTTCTTCGTTTGAATATTGCTCGATATTATCAATAAAATCTTTGTCAAGCGGTTTTATTTCGTTAGGGAAATATAGGCCCCTGTCTGGGGCAATTCCTTTTACTACAGCTTCTTCAAAACTGGTAACGGCATTATTTTTAGTGTCGTTTAGACTGTAATATTTCATTTTATCGGTGTTCGTTGTTTGTATTTTTTATTTCAATCAAAAGCATCAACGCGTTCTAATTGTAAGCCATTTTTAAATCACTTCGGTATTTATTTACAAAAGCCTTACGCCTTCGGTATTGATTTTTGATACATGAATATCGTAATCTACCCCAAAATCTTTGTAAACTTCGGCCATGGCTTTTGCAGCTTTTTTTGCAGTTTCCCCGCCTTTTGACAGTGCAAAAATGGAAGGCCCGGAACCTGAAATTCCGCTTCCGAGGGCTCCTGCCTCTTTTGCGGCTTCCTTTACTTTGTGAAAGCCGGGTATTAACGGACTGCGCATGGGCTCTACAATTTCGTCGTGCAAACACCTTGAAATTAAATCGTAATCTTCGGTGTAAAGAGCACTTACCAATCCAGCTAAATTACCCCATTGTTTAATGGCTTTTTTCAATGGGATATTTTGTTTGATTACTGAGCGCGCATCGGCTGTTTTTACTTCTATTTGCGGATGAATAACCGTTGCAAAAAGCTCCTTTGGAGTGTTTAATTTAAGCACTTCCAAAGGTTCGTATCCTTTTACCAAAGTGAAACCGCCCAAAAGTGCCGGCGCAACATTATCGGCATGCGGTGCGCCGCTTGCCAACTCTTCACCTTGCATGGCAAAGGCAACCAATTGATTTTTTGTAAAAGGTTTGTCGAGAAGTAAATTTACCCCATAAACTGCACCAGCGGCACTTGCGGCACTGCTTCCAATACCGCTTCCGGGCTTAATTTTTTTAATGATTTCAATTTCAAACCCAAAATCACTTTCAATTTCATTAAGCATGGCTAGAACAGCTACGCCCGCAACGTTTTTTTGGGCTTCCAGAGGAAGTTCCTGCCCGGTGATTTTAGAAATGCGTACTCCTTTTTGCGAAGTTTTCCTTATAATCATTTCGTCTCCGGTACTTTCTAAACAGAGCCCTAAAACATCAAAGCCACAGGAAACATTGGCAATGGTGGCGGGACAGAATAATTTAACCTCGTTCATGATTAAAAATTACCAATTCTTATGATATCTGCAAAAATACCGGAAGCTGTAACATCTGCACCGGCACCGGCACCTTTAATGAGCAAGGGCTGTTCGCTATATCTTTCTGTAAAGAAAAGTACAATATTGTCTTTTCCTTCCAAGTTGTAAAACGGATGGTCTTGCGGTACATGCTGTAACCCAACCTTGGCCTTGCCGTTTTCAAATTGCGCTACATATTTAAGTCGGCAGTCCTTGTTGGCCGCTTCTTTGTAAATAGTGTCGAAATGCGCTTTGTTT
This sequence comes from Galbibacter sp. PAP.153, assembly GCF_037029175.1. NCBI lineage: Bacteria > Pseudomonadati > Bacteroidota > Flavobacteriia > Flavobacteriales > Flavobacteriaceae > Galbibacter > Galbibacter sp. PAP.153. Next base: position 45,588 of record NZ_JAZEUN010000027.1, read on the forward strand.
TTAACCAATGATTTGTAAAAATCGTCAACATTGCTGGTGTCCAAGCTTTCTTGTGGCAAAAAGGCTTCATTTTCAATTTGTTCAATATCAAGTTCGTTTCCGCTTTCCCGGGCAAGAATCAATATTTTTCTCATGACATCAATTCCGCTTAGATCAATTTTAGGATCTGGTTCTGTATAGCCTTCATCTTGTGCTTGCTTCACCACTTCATGAAAATCGGTTTTGTCATTAAAATTATTGAAAACAAAATTAAGACTTCCCGAAAGAACAGCTTGTATTTTGGTTATTTTGTCGCCAGAGGCGATTAGGTGCTTTAGCGTGTCTATAATTGGCAATCCTGCTCCTACATTGGTTTCAAAAAGGAAAGGGGCATTGTATTGCCTTGAAAGTTCTTTTAACTTTAAATAGTTTTTATATGGAGAAGAAGCTGCAATTTTATTACAAGTTACAACAGAAATACTGTCGTTTAAATAGTGTTCGTATGTTTTTGCAACGGCTTCGTTGGCGGTATTGTCAACAAAAATACTATTGCGGAGGTTGAGTTCTTTTACTTTTTGATAAAAAGCATCCAAACCGGTTTTTTCGCCATTATTTAATAACTCTTTCCAGTTTTTTAAATCCAGCCCATTTTCGTCAAAAACCATTTTTTTGGAATTGGAAAGCGCAACCACACGGATGTTCAATTTTAATTGCTTCTTTAAAAATTTACGCTGTTGCTCGATTTGAGCCAAGAATTTTTCACCAACATTCCCAACGCCCATTACAAATAGGTTGAGTTGTTTTACATTGTCTTCAAAAAATTGCTCGTGCAAAGTATTGAGCGCTTTTTTTACATCGTTTTTATTGATAACTGCCGAAATATTCCTTTCGGAAGCCCCTTGAGCGATGGCCCGGATGTTGACGTTGTTTTTTCCTAATGCACTGAACATGCGTCCGCTTAAACCTTGGTGGCTTTTCATGTTATCGCCTACCAAAGCAATAATGGCCAAGTCGTTTTCAACCATTACCGGGTTGATTTTCTTTAGGGTCATTTCGTATTCAAATGCCTTCTCTAAGGCACTTTTGGCTTTTTCGGCATCATCAGAGGCAACCCCGATGCAAATAGAATGTTCTGAAGAAGCTTGGGTAATAAATACTACGCTCACTTTAGCTTCAGAAAGTACTTCAAAAAAACGTTTAGATATTCCGTGGATACCAACCATTCCACTTCCTTCAAGAGAAAGGAGCGAAATATTTTCCACATGGCTTATTCCCCTAACTGCACGTGCTTTTCCGTTGGAGCTTTTTGTAATTAAGGTCCCTTCTTCTTCTGGGGCAAAAGTATTTTTTATATGGATTGAAATTCCTTTGGACAATACTGGCTGGATTGTTGGCGGATAAAGCACCTTGGCACCAAAATGAGACAGTTCCATGGCCTCTTCGTAAGAAATATGAGGAATGGCAAAGGCTTGCTTTACCAATTTTGGGTTGGCGGTATACATCCCGCTCACGTCTGTCCATATTTCCAGTGTCTCGGTATTTACAGCCGCGGCAATAATGGCAGCGGTATAATCAGATCCGCCACGCCCCAAAGTGGTCGCTTCTCCTTTGGCCGATGACGCAACAAAACCGGGTGCCACGATAACCTGGTAGGTAACTGTGCCGAAGTAATTTTCGCAAAGTTCGTTGGTGGCTTTAAAATCTACAACGGCCTTGCCAAAACTGTCGTCGGTTTTTATTAATAGTTTGCTATTTTTATGTACGCTGTCAATGCCTTCTTTTATAAAATATTCATTTATGATGTAAGAAGACAATAATTCTCCATAACCAACAATTTTATCTAATAGTTTAGGAGTGGTTTCCCCAATTAAAAAGGCACCTTCAAGCAGGGTCTCCAAGACATTGAGTTCCCTTTTTACATTACTTATAACCTTACTTTGATTATTTATGTCGATTAGCTCCTGAATGGTTTTAAGGTGCTTGTCCTCAATTTCTTCAAGAACGTTTTTGTACGATTCGTTTTGAGAGGCTGCCAATAACGATGCTTTTATAAGCATGTCCGTCACCCCGCCAAAAGCAGAGACAACAACCACAGCTTTTTCGTTCTTTGAAGAATTGGCAACAATATTTTTTACCTTTTCTATGTTTTGAGCGTTTGCTACCGATGTGCCGCCAAATTTTAAAACTTTCATTAGTCAGTATTTTATTTTTTTGTTTTTAGTATCAAGATACAACGTAAATGGATGTATGTTGAAATAAAGGATGTGTATTTTATGTAAATGTTCCCGCTTTGTTGTAAAAACAAATATGGATTATGGACGATATGTAATATGTTATACCCCAAAAGGGGTAATAATGGTAGTGTTACGAATAATAGAAATAATACATGCGTTCCCGATCGGGAAAGTAGATATGGCATGTATTTTTTTAAAACTTTGCATTTGTTTACTCGTATTCGTTGTCAAATGTAGTACTTTTATAGTATTAAAAAAACTAAAAAGTTATTATTAAGAATTTAATAATTTAACTAAAGATTTATTATAAAATGAAAATTTTTTCTGTTGAACAGATACGTCTTGCTGATAAATATACAATCGAAAGACAAAATATTAGCAGTGGGGAGCTAATGGAAAGGGCAGGAAAAGCTGTTTTTAAATGGATGCACCGTCAATTAAACGGCAGCGATGTTAAAATTCACCTATTTTGTGGGGTAGGAAACAATGGAGGCGACGGGTTGGTGGTTGCCAGGTATTTACTGGAACAAGGTTATGCCATTTCGGTATATGTGGTGAACTTTAGCGATAACAGGTCCAAAGATTTTTTACTGAACTTCGACAGGATTAAAAACATAAAATATTGGCCACAGCTCTTAACCGAGGACGATGATTTACCCTTTATTGAATCTAATGATATTGTTGTAGACGCCATTTTTGGAATAGGCCTAAACAGGCCGCCAATAACATGGGTTAGTAAATTGATTCATCATATAAACAAAAACCGGGCTTTTGTACTTTCCATAGATATTCCTTCGGGTTTGTATATGGATAAAGGCATAACTACGGAAGATGCTGTTGTAAAGGCAGATTATACATTAACGTTTCAACTGCCAAAATTGCCTTTTCTTTTGCCTGAAACGGGTAGGCACACACAATATTGGGAAGTTTTGGACATTGGTCAAGACACACAGTTTTTATACGAAGAGCCAAGTAATTTAGAGTATGTAGATAAATGGGTAGTTTTAAACAAATATAAGCCACGGAGCCGTTTTTCCCATAAGGGCACCTATGGGCATTCCCTTATTATTGGGGGGAGCTATGGAAAAATAGGAGCGTCCTTAATGTGCAGCGAAGCCGCTTTGCATGCAGGTTCTGGGCTGGTAACGGCTTTTGTGCCCAAATGTGGCTATCAAACCATTCAAACAGCATTTCCCGAAGCCATGGTCGTTACAGATGTTAACGACAATTTTATAACCGATATCAACTTTAGTATCGACCCAAGCGTGATAGGCATTGGGCCAGGATTGGGAAAACACCCCAAAACGATAAAAGCATTTGCTTCGTTTTTAAAAAGAAACAAAGCACCATTGGTAATAGATGCCGATGGAATTAATATTTTATCAGAAAATAAAGAACTGATTCAGTTTATAAAAGGAAAAGCCGTTTTAACGCCACACCCCAAGGAATTGGAGCGTTTAATAGGGGCTTGGAAAGACGATTACGATAAGTTGGAAAAAACAAAACAGTTTTCTACCGAAAACGATGTTGTGATTTTAATAAAAGGGGCCTATACGGTTACGGTTTACCACGAAAAAATGAGTTTTAATTCAACCGGGAACCCGGGAATGGCAACCGGCGGAAGCGGAGATGTGCTTACCGGTATTATTTGTGGGTTATTGGCGCAGGGATATACACTTTTTGATGCAACCGTCCTTGGGGTCTATATTCATGGAAAAGCGGGCGATTTGGCCGTTTTGCGTGCTGGCGTGGAAGCCTTGACGGCAACCGATTTAATAGATTTTACAGGAGATGCTTTTTTGGATCTCATCAAGAAAGGCCCCGTGGATTATATGGAGGGTAATGCCGAATAATTTTTTGTTAATAGTTGTTTTGGGATAAGGGAGTAGTGATTAGGGGTTAGTTAATAGTTAACTGTTAATTGTTGAACTTTGACCCTCTGGCCTCTCAACTCTCAACAACATAGCATCGTAACAACATAACAACAAACCTAAAACCTTGATTAGTGATAAGGGAAAAGGGATTAGGGAAATTGTTAATTGTTATTAGTTAATAGGTCAATTAATGAGAATAAAGAGTAACTATCAACGAATAATAGCATAGCAACATAACAACATAGCATCGTAACAACATAACAACAAACCTGAAACCTTGAATAGATAACCTAACAATCAACACCGGACCAATTAACATTCGGTTTTTTTGCATAATTAAATGGGAATACAGATTTTTGCGCACATTTATTACACAGTTTAATGGAAGATTTTTATTATATAAGTTCAGACGTTTTAGATATTGAGACCATAGCTACTATTAGCAATGAAAAATTGAAGCTGAAACTGTCTGATGAGGCCAAACTTAATATAAAAAAGTGCAGGGAGTTTTTAGATCATAAAATTGCTTCCGACAAAATACCGGTTTATGGCATTAATACGGGTTTTGGTTCCTTGTGTAATGTAAAAATTGCCGATACGCATTTAAGCAAATTGCAGGAAAATCTGGTAATGTCGCACGCATGTGGTACCGGCGATTTGGTACCCCGGGAAATCGTTAAATTGATGCTGTTGCTTAAAATTCAGTCATTGAGTTATGGGCACAGTGGCGTTCAGTTGGAAACGGTATGCAGATTGATAGATTTTTATAATGAAGACATCGTCCCGGTAGTTTACACTCAAGGCTCCCTTGGCGCATCGGGAGATTTGGCGCCTTTGGCCCATTTGTCGCTTCCGTTGCTTGGAAAAGGAGAGGTTTATTTTAAGGGAAAACGGATTTCTTCAGAAGAAGTTTACAAAGAAAAAAAATGGAAACCAATCGAACTTCAGTCTAAAGAAGGGCTGGCATTGCTTAACGGAACTCAGTTTATGAGTGCTTATGGCGTGTGGTGCATTATAAATGCCTATAAACTTTCGTACCTGGCCGATCTTATCGGGACCATGTCGCTGGATGCATTTAACGGACTTACAGAGCCTTTCAATAAATTGATTCATTTAGTGAGACCACACCGCGGACAAATAAAAACGGCCGCCCGTATTCTAAGTTTTATTGAAGGAAGCGAAATTTCCCAACAGAAAAAAATACAGGTTCAGGATCCTTATTCGTTTAGGTGTATGCCGCAAGTGCACGGGGCCTCCAAAGATGTGCTTGCCCATGTGCGGAAAGTGTTTAAAACCGAAATAAACTCGGTAACCGATAACCCGAATATTTTTGTGGAACAGGACGAGATTGTCTCCGGCGGTAATTTTCATGGGCAACCTTTGGCAATGGCCCTTGATTATCTGGGAATAGCGCTTGCCGAATGGGGAAGTATCTCCGAAAGGAGAACGTACCAATTGATATCCGGGCAAAGGGGACTTCCTTCCTTTTTGGTGAATGATCCCGGCTTAAATTCCGGTTTAATGATACCGCAATACACGGCCGCCAGTATTGTAAGCCAGAACAAACAACTGGCCACTCCTGCAAGTGTAGATACCATTGTTTCTTCAAACGGACAAGAAGATCACGTAAGCATGGGGGCCAATGCAGCTACCAAATGCTACAAGATTATGCAGAACATTAAATCGATTTTGGCCATAGAATTGTTAAACGCTTCTCAAGCCTTGGCATTTAGGCGTCCGGCAAAATCTTCTAAAACCATAGAAAAGCTTTTTAAAGCATATACGCAACAAGTACCTTTTGTTGATGAAGACCGTATTTTTCATGACGATATTGTAAAAACTATTGCTTTTATGGAGCAATATCCCATCAATAAAGAGATATTTCAGGATTAAGTTTAAGTATTATTGAAGACTACTTCGTGAACCCTAGATTGTTATTGACTGAAATGCCCTAGGGTAGATAACTGAGTGGGAATCGATTTCTATGGAGTGAACAAGCTGTACTAATAATTCTTTTCAGCTAATTTTTCTACGGATATGGTCAATGTGTTCAAATTATTTATGTCAACTTTAAGTGAATTTCATTGAATCAATAATTAAAAAAGCATACTGATGAAAAATAAATGGTTGATAGCACTCATGATGATTACAGTTTTTATGATTGTTTCCTGCAAGCAAAATAAAACAGCACCTTCAAAGACAGAGACGCCTAACGAGGACATAATGGAAAGCAAACAAGAGGGCATGGAGCAGGCCAGGGAATGGAAAGGCGAGCGACAAGAAGCTGTTGATACCGCTTCGAGCGATACCGCAAAGAAGGACACGCAAAAAAAGGACAGTACGGCAAAGAACTAACATTTATAGGTATGAAGCAGAATTGTTCTGTTCTTCAAGGGCATAAAAAAAACCGGCTAAGCCGGTTTTTTTATTAGATATCAATATTGTGTGCTGTTTATCATTCAAATGGCTTATACTTGAATTTTTGGCCACCTACCGATAAATCTGCCATTAGCCCTTTTTTGGGTTTTGTAAATACAGCAACCCCGTCGTTGTAATTGGCATTTTTGGCAGCTCCTTTTTTTACAGCTATTGCCGAAGCTTCGGCAGAAAACTTATAAACCCCTTGTTTAAATTCGTTAAGGGCATCTTCGGTTTCAAAAAATATAATCTCGGTAATCTCCTGGCCACCGGCCTGAAGCCCCACATCTATTTTTTTAAGGCTCGCTATTCCCACGGCGGCACCATTTTCATAAACTACACCATTTCCAGAGGCTCCCCCTACAATAAAGGCTCCTTCACCAACATTTGGGAAGATAACGTACCCAGAGGCATTGTCAAAAAAATGTTCAAGGCCACTATCTGCCTTTTGTAGTTCTTGCCTGGCCGTTTCGGCATCAGATATAATTTTTTGGTCTTTCTCGCTTTGCGAAAAGCCTATAAATGTTATAAATAAACAAATTATTGTTGAATACAATTTTAATGTCTGCATAATAAAAAAGTTTTTATATTAATACTCTTTTTAATTTTTCTGGAATTATAAATCGTTTAAATTCAGTGTTTTAAAGATATAACAAAATTTCCATATTTATTAACAATTTATAGTTTAAGATTGGTCATTATTAACGCTTTCGATGTTTTTTTTAATGCAATCGTCATCAAGTATTATTGTTTAGTTTATGGAATGGACAGAGGCTCCAACTTCACCTTAAAAAAAAAGCAAAATATAAATTCTGTTACAACAATCATTGATTTGGTTACATATGGATGCAAGAATCCATAGAACTTTGTAGTGTATCATTTTTTAAAAAATTAAAAATATAGAGCTATGAACAACGAAAAAGTATGGTTAGTAACCGGGGCATCAAAAGGATTGGGGTTGGTCCTAGTGCAAAAATTACTGAACAAGGGCTATAAGGTAGCGGCTACTTCAAGAAATAAAGAAGCCCTGCTAAGTGCAGTAGGGGAGGGCAATAACTTTTTACCTCTTCAGGTAGATTTATTGAGCGAACAAAGTGTTTTATCGGCAATTAAAAATATTATCCAAAAATTTGGAAAGATAGACGTAATTGTAAACAATGCCGGTTATGGGCAAATAGGCACATTGGAAGAGTTGACCGATCGCGAGGCTCGACAGAATTTCGAGGTAAACGTATTTGGTTGTTTAAATGTTATACGCAATGCCATGCCACATTTACGTGCCAATAAGGGAGGCAGTATATTCAATATTTCTTCCATAGCCGGATTTATAGGAACGTTTCCGGGCTGGGGAATTTATTGTGCCACAAAATATGCCGTTGTAGGTTTTACAGAAGCTTTGGCGGCAGAGGTTAAATCTTTTGGGATTAGTGCAACCATTGTTTATCCCGGATATTTTAGGACAAATTTTCTGCAAGAGGATTCTTTAAGTCGCCCTAAAAAACCGATAAGCGATTATACAGAGGCTAGAGAGTTGGAGTTAAAACATATAAACGAAATACAAGGGAACCAGTTAGGAGACCCCGAAAAGGCTGCCACTGTACTTATTGAGGTGGCAGAGAATGGAAATCCGCCACAACATTTGTTTTTAGGGCAGGATTCTTATGATATGGCTCATGCAAAACTGGAGCAGGTCCAAAAAGACATGACGGCATATCGGGCCTTGGCAACAACCACGGCTTACGATCGTTAAAAAAGTATGTTTGAACCCATGTTCAAATGGCCTTTTCTATTTAGGGTATCTTTTTTAATGCATCACATTAATTTTTTAGATCAACCATATTTAAAAATTAACATTATGAACAAATTTCAAACAAAGACCATAGAAGAAACAAAAGATTATATTGGAACCTGGATTACTAGGGAAGGTGATATCTTACACGAATTATTTCCCAATTACCGCTATGAGCAGGCAAGGGGAACAGAAAAAAAAGTATTTCAAGGCACATACCGCGTTACCGGAAATAGAATAGATTATATTGACGACTCTGGTTTTACGGCCGAGGGGGAAATTAAAAACGGAATGTTATTTCATGGGTTTATGGCTTTTCTGAAAGCAAATTGATTGTTAAATTTACAAAAGAAGATGAAAATGTATAAATTTAAAACCATTAGCGACTATCATCAGTTTGTAAGCCTACCAAAACCGGAGCATCCGTTGGTGAGCTTGGTGAATTATGGCAACTTACGCTACCCTTTGGATCTTCGGGAAATACGGTGGACTCAAAATTATTATTCCATCGGACTAAAAAGAAATGTAAGGGGAAAACTAAGGTACGGGCAACAGGAGTACGATTTTGATGAAGGAATCCTGTCGTTTATAGCTCCGCAACAGGTATTGCATGTAGAACTCGACCAAAGCTCTCCGGTTAAGGCAACGGGATGGCTTTTATTGATCCACCCTGATTTTTTATGGAATACCTCTTTGGCCAGAAAGATTAAAAACTATGATTTTTTTGGTTATGCTGTTAATGAGGCACTGTTTATGTCGGAAAAAGAAGAACATATGATGATTGGCATTCTCAAGAACATCCAAAGAGAATATAGATCGAGCATAGATAAATTCAGCCAGAACATTATTGTTTCCCAAATTGAAGTCTTGTTGAATTATGCCGAGCGTTATTACCAACGGCAGTTTATAACGCGTAACATTGCCAATAACAGGGTTTTAAGTCAAATGGAAGATTTATTGTCGGGTTATTTTGACAAGGAAGAAATTATGGAAAAAGGACTTCCAACCGTGCATGATGCCGCCGAACAATTGCACATGTCGCCAAATTATTTAAGTAGCATGTTAAAAACCCTTACCGGGTTGAATGCCCAACAGCATATCCATGAAAAATTAATAGAAAAGGCCAAGGAAAAACTTTCAACAACGGGTTTATCGGTTAGTGAAATAGCTTATACCTTGGGCTTTGAGCATTCTCAATCGTTTAGCAGGCTTTTTAAGAGCAAGACAAAACTTTCGCCCCTAGCTTTTAGAAAACTGTACAATTGATTTATTTTTTTATGTAACATTTTAATAAATTGTACTACTAACCCAATAAATCAATTAATACATATTTTATTATGATAGCACATGAAATAGATTACCAAATATATGGCGAAGAAATGCAATATGTGGAAATAGAATTGGATCCACAAGAAGCCGTTGTTGCAGAAGCAGGAAGTTTTATGATGATGGACAGTGGGTTGCAAATGGATACTATTTTTGGTGATGGCTCTAACCAAGAACGCGGGGTTTTGGGTAAACTGTTCTCTGCGGGAAAGCGCTTGTTGACAGGGGAAAGTCTTTTTATGACCGCTTTTTTGAATACCGATATTGCCAAACGAAAGGTGAGTTTTGCCTCTCCATACCCAGGAAAAATAGTGCCTATAGACCTTACTAGGTACCAAGGTAAATTTATTTGCCAAAAAGATGCTTTTTTATGTGCTGCAAAAGGAGTCTCCATCGGGGTAGAATTTTCAAGAAGATTGGGGCGCGGTTTTTTTGGTGGCGAAGGCTTTATAATGCAAAAATTGGAAGGGGACGGAATGGCTTTTGTTCATGCTGGTGGTACATTGGCCAAGAAAGAACTGGCTCCAGGCGAGGTTTTAAAAGTAGATACGGGGTGTATTGTTGGCTTTACAAAAGACGTGGATTATAACATAGAATTTGTTGGGGGCATTAAAAATACGGTGTTCGGTGGCGAAGGGCTGTTTTATGCAACTTTACGCGGCCCGGGGGTGGTTTATATCCAATCGTTGCCATTTAGTAGGCTGGCAAGTCGTGTTTTTGCAGCCGCACCACAACAAGGAGGCAAAAATAAAGGAGAAGGCAGTATTTTAGGAGGTCTGGGAGATATGCTGGATGGCGATAATAGATTTTAATAATTGTCGCGAATCCATTCCAATAAAGGGGTCATATGTTTTTTTACATCAGTACTGCCGCCTCTGTAATGATTGTTCATAAAACTAAAAATAAGTGTTTCTCCCGATTTGGTTTTTAAATAACCGCTTAAACAATAATTATTGCTCAGCGTACCCGTTTTTGCATGGATATATGGTGTTGGATTTCCCTTAAAATAATTTTTAATCGTTCCGGTTTCCCCTCCCGTTGGAAAAATATCAAACAATTCGTCGGTCGGTATTTCTTTGTATAGTTTATTAAGTACAAATACCATGGATTGTGGTGTAAACAAATTATATCTTGACAAGCCAGAACCATCTACCCACCTTGGGTTTTGTGGTATGCCCGAAAGTTCATTATCCAATATATAATCTCTTGCCTTATTGCTGCTTAAAGTATCGCTTAACATAGAAGATGAAAGAATTAACAATTGTTCGGCAATAAAGTTATCGCTTACGTGCATCATTCTTTTATAAACCGTATCTGCTTTTATACCGTATAAAATGGTTTTTTCTCCTTTAGGAAATTCGTTTGTAATAGCTATAGGCTTTTCAACAATGTTTTCCAATATATGTTTCGTGGTAACGCTGTCGGTTATAAAGGGAATCTCAATGGTGTCTTTTTCTTCTGGGTCCATATAAAAATGGTTGTTTTTCATAGCCCTTTGGTACTTGGTCTTGGCTAGGGTTATGCTATCCTTAAATAGTAACGGCGAGGCATACAGCGAGTCGGTCTGTGCCAAGGTAACTACATTGCCATATAGCGGCAAAGGGTTTCTTTCTGGGGCATAATAAGCATCAAAGTCGTCCCAGGACCATCCCGGTCCGTAGCGGTGGTCGGTAATATTATTGTAATAAAGCCTGATATTGTTCTGGTTTTTTAAAAACTTAACTAGCGAGCTGTCCTTTACATAAGGGTGTAAAGTGGCGGGGTTTCCGAGCCCCTCGATATATAATTGCCTATCTTTTACTATGTATTTTAATACGGGAAGGTTTTCTGGTAATAAAGTATGGGCCGTATAGAGTGTAAATATTTTGGTATTGCTGGCCGGGGTAAAATACTTTTCGCCATTGTAATTAAAAATAGTATCGCCAGACTTAGGATTGTAAACAAAAAAGCCGGTAAACTGATTTTTAAAAAAGTCGGCTTCAAGCTTATCGGTGGTCGTTTTAACAAGGTTTCTATGGGAAGCGCAACCAATTGTAACAATGCTAAGAAAGAGAAGGAGGTTTTTTTTCATTTGATGCAAATAGTTTAAAAATGAAAATTAATAAAAAAATGAGGATAATGTAACGATATTTTTAATTTGCAGGAAAAATACTAACCATTCGTCGGAAAAATATTCGGTATGTAATATATTTTTTTATATTTGGTATCAACCTAAATCTTATTACTAATGTTTAAAAACCCCTTTTCCTTCCATGGAAGAATTCGCAGGACCGAATATGGATTAAGTGTAATAATAGCTGTCTTTGGCTATTTCTTGTCAATTTTTATAACCTCTTTATTAGTCACCCTAATTAAAACAGATGCTACAGGCATAAGTTTATTGTTTTGGGTTTTCTACATTCCGATAGCATGGTTTAATATAGCGCAAAACACAAAACGCTGCCATGACCTCGGAAATAGTGGATGGTACCAATTAATACCTTTGTATGGTTTTTGGCTTTTATTTGCCGAAGGAAACCCCGGCGGAAATGAATATGGCCCCAACCCTAAGACTATTGGCAATTATGAAGAACTATCTGAGATTGGAAATGCCTAACCTGTACTTGAGATTGCAAGTGAGTAAATTTAACAAATGAAAATTTATTTTAACGCTTATCCAACAATTTTGCTTAAATTATAGCGTTAACTTTAAACCAACCTAAAAATTTAAACTTGAATTAAAATGGCAAGAGCTATGTTTGAGTACACCAAAACGGTGTTGCAAAAGGTGAGTTTCGATCCTAAACTTTTTTGTAGAGAACTGGAAAAAGCCGCCAAAAGGTTACTACCTTACGAATTGGATGAATTAAGAATTTGGCTTAATTTTTACATTCAGGGAAAACCCGAACTTTCTAAATGTTTAATTTATTTCAAACAATAAAAAAAAAC
>NZ_JAZEUN010000028.1:0-45440 GCF_037029175.1 Galbibacter sp. PAP.153
TGTTTTGTAACTACATTATCGCCTTCTTTTACATATACCTTCCCAAGGTTGTTGTAAACAGATATGTAATTACCATGCTGTATCAAAACTGCTTTATTGCCCCCTTTTATAGCCTGTACCGCCAATACTTTTCCTCTGTATATTGCACGGGCCCTGGCTCCTTTTTCGGTGGCAATGCGTACCCCGTTGCTTTGTATGGTAACCGATTTTACTACCGGGTGTGGTTGTTTTCCGTAGCGCATTTTAATAACCCCTTTTTCAACCGGCCAGGGAAGTTTTCCTTTGTTGGCAACAAAGTCGGCATCTACAAGCTTAGCCTCTGCCGTTAATGCAAAATTAGAAGACTTGGTTGCATTTTCACGGGTTTCGGCTGTAGTTTCTTTATTGGCGGCGTTTGCCTTTGCAATGGCCTCTTTAATCAATTTGTCTATTTGACGGTCTATTTCATCGGCCTGACGCTGTTTTTGCCTGATTTGCGAGGCGTATTCCTCTTCTTTTTCCTTAATGCTGGCAATTAATCCCTTTTGGGTATTCAGTTCGCGTTCAAGCGATTCCTGTTCCTTTCTGTTTTCGGCAATTAAGTTTTCCTTTTCCTCGCGCTGCACTACCAAACCATCGTTTAATTGTTGGAGTTCCTTTGTTTTAGCTTGAATTTCGGCAGCCTGTTCTTTACGGTAATTGGCGTACTGTTTCATATACTGGAGCCGCTTATAGGCCTGCAGGAAATTTTCAGATGAAAGCAGGAACATCAAACGGCTTTGTTGGGAACTGCTTTTGTACGATTTACGTATCATTTCCGCATAATCGGCTTTTAGTTCCTTTAAATCGTCGCGAAGTTTCGATATTTTATTGATGTTGTTATTTATTTGGCGCTGTATAAGGTCGGTTTGTTGGTTGGTAACTTTAATAAGCTCTTTCCTGATTTTTATTTTATGGTCCAGATCTTCAACATCTTCCAGAACATTTGTCTTTTCTTTTCTTTTTTGGGAAAGCAAGGTATTAAACTGTTGAATTTCTTCCTGTAAACGCTCTTTACGCGCCTCTAGCTCCTTTTGTTCGTCTGCCTGGGCATATATCCCTTCAAGCGAAATAAAAGCTGTTAAAAATACTATTAAGAAGAAATGCTTTTTGCCCATATTATTCTATTTCTACTTGTTTAAAACCACTGGGGATATTGTACGGGAAAGATACATGCTTGTTAAACTCTATATTGTTGTACTCTATCTCGATTTGGTTTTTGTGCTCTTTGTCCATCGCATTAATCTGTATCTCGTTTGGAATAACCTTTCCGTCAACAGTTTGATAGTTCTTATAATCAATGCTTAACAAACGTCCTTTTTGTGGTTGAGAAATCTGCTGAAGTGCCATTTTAAAATTAGAAGGTTCCAATAAAAACAAGGTTTTAAACAAGGCTGCTTGGTCCTCTGGTTTTAACTGATATTTATTGGCTACCGAAGCGGCATAATACTGCTGATCGTGAAGATCGAGGATGGCTTGGCCAAGCAGTAGGTCCTGTACCATTTGGTAATTGAGTTCTGTGCCCAGCAATTTGTTTAAATATGAAAAATCCCCATCAAAATAAGTATTGTCCAGCTTGTTGTAAAAACTTACCCTTGTTGGGGTAATTATGGCTTTGACCACAGACAGGGGAGCGCTAATCCATATGGCTTCGTCTTTTTGCATCCGGAGGCTTACGGTAACTCCTTGGGTACTTTCCCCGTCTGTATAATCTATTCTTATCCTTCCCGACATGGTTACAAAGTCCAACGCATTGTCGTAATGGTTTTTTATAATGTTTTTTGCCGACATGTCGCTTTTAATTTCCCCTGCTTCCAACACATTTTTACTTCCGCAGGAAAGGTTGAGCAAAAAGCTTAACGTCAACAGGCAAATTAAGGCTCTATTTTTTATTTTCACACATTCAGGTTTTTTCAAATTAATTGTCTGCATCAATTTTTTGCTGATATACTTTAGTTTTTTCGGGATTGTTCAGCCCTTTATAGGCAAACACCAATTCGTTGTAAATATTGTTCCGCAAGGTATTATCGTCAATTATATAATCCAGGCCTTCCTCCAGCACATCGACGGCCATTTTGTATTTTTGAAGCTTGTTGAGTGCCATGCCCTTGAGGTAATAAAATTCGGGCTGTGTTGGGTAATTGTCCAACGCTTCACTACTTACCGACAGCATTTCGTTGTAATCGGTTTTTTGTAGTTGTCTTAAAATTTGCTGCCGATATGCTTCAACCGGGTTATCAACGGACTTGCTTTCAGCATTATCATCTTCAACGCCGTCAAGGGCATTTACATTTTTAAACATGAGCACCTTTGCCCTTTTTTGTTTTACATCGGCTGGGTTTCCACCGGCTTCGGCCATTTTGTCAAGAGTCTCCAAGGCTTTGTCGAATTCTCGCTGCTCCATGTACAAATCGGCCATGGCCATGTAATATTCGGGGTTGTCCTTTGCCAGTTTCCCCGCAAGCTGAATGGCTTTTTCCATAGCGTGCTGGGCCTTGTAGCATTTCAACAGGGCGTCAAGGTACCATTTGTTGTCCGGTTGCATGGAAATTGCCGTTTCCAGATACCCTTGTGCCTCCATATATTGTTGTTGATATAGGTAATTTAAACCCAGTTCGTAATCTATTACATGATTGTTTGGATCGAGCTGTTTACATTCCAGCAAAGCTGTTATGGCTTTATCGTAATTCTCGATCCCCTTTTGTTTGAGCGATTCGTAAAAATATTCCTGAAAAGCATCCGGGTTTTCCTCATTAGAAATATCTGCTGATGTTTCTTGGGCAATAGTAAGCGACGTAGTTACGAAAAACCACGAACAGATAACTTGTATGACCCTTTTTTTATACATTCAACGCTTCCATTAAATATTTTATGTGAATATCACCGCTTTCTTTTATTTAAAAAGCTTCATTGTGTAATCAAATAATTCGGCTCCTCCTCTATTTCCATGTCCCGGAATTACAATTTTAACATCAGGATATCTAGTTTTAATTTTTTCTACGGTTTTTGACCAATCATTTGTATTGGCATCTTCTAAATTACCTTTATTTGCACCAATTTCTTTTATCAAACATCCACCAAAAACTACATTGTCTTTAGGGAAATACCCAATAACGTTGTCTATTGTATGGCCTTCTCCAAAATACTTTGTATAGATTTCTTCTTTTCCCAAATTTAAAACAAGCGTATCATTAAATCCGTTTATGGGTTCATAAAGTTTATTTCTTTTTTCTTTCAATAACTCCAGTGTTTTATTTGATGCGTATATAGAAATACCATAATCTGCGAATGCCTTTAGCCCTCCTACACAATCTTCATGAAAATGCGTCGGGATAACCGCTGTGATATTGCTTTTAAGATTTTTAGTTATAAATTCTATCAATTCTAACGAACTTTCATTGTTTACAGGCGTGTCAAAAATTACCACTTCTCCTTCGTTTACAACAAACATTCCATTTGAAGGAACCCTTCCAAACTCTTTTGTATTTAAATATGAAATATGTTCATATGTCTGATTCGAGATTTTATTTACAATCAAATTATCAGATTCATAAACAGCAGTGTCAACACTTTTTAAGGAGTTTTTACAAGAAAGTAAACATAACCCAATAAAAAGATAATGAACCAATATGTATTTCATCAATATTTAGCGTTTTTAAATTGCATTTCTTTTAGGATTATGCTAATTACCAAAAAAATTGACACTACTCCAAAACCGAATAATCCCCGATGCTGATTTCGGTAAATTTCCCGTCGAACCTGGCAAAATTACCAATCATGGCATTGTCCAGATTGGCATTTTTGATTACTGAGTTTGTTTGGATCAAGCTATTTTTTATGGTTGAATTTTCTATCACTGTCCCGTTGCCAATTGAAACATTTGGACCGATTTTTGCATTTTTAAGCACCACATTGTCGCCAATATAGCATGGTTGAATAATTGCCGAATTTTCGCTTTTTACAGATTCTGAAACCAAATCTTCCCCTTCTTCATATATAAACTGAAGCATCCGCCCATTGGTTTCAACGGTAACGCTTTTATTTCCGCAGTCCATCCATTCGTCTACCTTGCCCGGCACAAACTTTTTCCCCTGTGCCATCATGGCCTTTATGCCATCGTTTATTTGGTATTCGCCACCGTGCAGGATATTGGCATCTAGCACCTTTTGCAGTTCGGCTTTTAATTCTTCGCCTTTTTTGAAATAGTAAATCCCGATTACCGCCAAATCCGATACAAATTCCTTTGGTTTTTCTACCAGCCCCGAAATGTTTTTTTCATCATTAAGTTTTACCACTCCATAGGCCTCCGGTTGGTCTACTTGTTTTACCCAGATAACACTATCGGCAGTTTGATCTAAATTAAAATCGGCTTTAAACAAGGTGTCTGCATAGGCAATAACACAAGGCCCGGAAAGCGATTCTTTGGCACACATAATGGCATGCCCCGTTCCCAATGGTTTGTCTTGATAGCAAATTGTGCCTTTAGCGTTTAAATTTTTTGCGATTTCATGAAGTTTTGCTTCAATTTCTGGGCCAAAATCATCTTTAATAATAAATGCCACTTCTTCAATTTCCTGATCCAATACTTTGGCAATATCTTCTACCAACCGCTGTACAATTGGTTTTCCCGCAATGGGGATTAATGGTTTTGGTATTGTTAACGTATGTGGCCTAAGGCGCGATCCCCGCCCGGCCATTGGTACTATAATTTTCATCTGTTAATCGCTATTTATTAAAAATGTGCAAAAAATTTGCACATACAAAAGTTATTTTACTCCGGTGCTTCCAAAACCGCCGGCACCGCGAACGGTCTCGGAAAGTTCGTTAACTTCTTCCCATTGAATATGTTCGTGCCTGGCTATTATCAATTGTGCTACACGTTCTCCGTTTTCCACCACAAAATCTTCGTTGGAAAGGTTTACCAATATAACGCCGATTTCTCCCCGATAGTCTGCATCTATGGTTCCGGGAGCGTTTAAAACTGTTACGCCTTTTTTGGCTGCCAATCCGCTTCGGGGGCGCACTTGGGCTTCAAAACCTGCCGGAAGTTCTATAAAAAGTCCGGTTTTTACAATTGCCCGCTCCAAGGGTTTTAAGGTAATTGAGGCCTCTATATTTGCACGGATATCCATGCCTGCCGATGCTTCGGTTTCGTAATGCGGGGCTTTATGTTGGGATTTGTTGACTATTTTTACTTTCATCTGTTACTATTTTATTGTTTTTAATGGTCAGATGGAATGCCCTTAATTATCATTCCGGTTGGTGTCTTAAATTTAGTTATGGGCATTTCATATGTCATTATTCTTTTTTAATAACGCCCTAACAATCTTTACAAGTGTGTTTTGTTCCATTTTATATATCAGCATCAAAAATACTAAAACAAATAGTGTTCCTATAATCAAGTTTCGGTCAAATACATAAAAAGACAGAAGCGCGAACAATATTGAAATTCCCATGTAACCTACTATTTTTTTCAAATTGTATGGAATGGGATGATTTTTTTGTCCGAAATAATAAGAAAGCAACATCATGCTGGCATAGGCTATTAAGGTTGCAATGGCCGAACCTTTATAGCTAATAACGGGAATTAAAATAAAATTGAAAACCAATGTAAGCAAGGCGCCGAATACCGAAATATAGGCACCATACCGTGTTTTATCGGTAATCTTATACCAAACCGATAAGTTGTGATAAATTCCCAAACACAAATTGGCCAATAAAATAAACGGAACAATCCATAGGGCTTCCCAATAATCGGCATTCGGAATCAATATCAATTTAAACACATCGGCATAGGTTACCACCACCAAAAAAATAAAGGTACCAAAAATGGTAAAGTACAGGGTGGTATCGGCATAAATCTCTTTGGCATTTTTCTTGTTGGCATTGCTAAAAAAGAAAGGCTCTACGCCCAATTTAAATGCAGTTACAAAAAGTGTCATAAACATACCCAGTTTGTAGCAGGCAGCATATATGCCAACAACGCTATTTGCCGTATTTTCGGGAAGCAGGTATTTGAGCATTATTTTATCGAACCCTTCGTTTATAGAAAAAGCGAGGCCTGCAATAAGTACTGGAAAGGCATAGCGGAACATTTTTCTCCATATATAGCTGTCCAAGCCAAATCCAATTCTAAAATAAAGCGGCAAAACAATTAATAACGTTATAAAACTAGCTATTAAATTGGAGATAAATATATAATGGATCTCATTTTCAAATACCAATGCATTAAAAAACGAAGACTTGTCTCCTTTTGTCAAAATCGGGAGCACCAAAAAGAAAAACAGGTTGAACGATAGGTTTATAATTACATTTAAAATTCTTATAAACGAATATTTAAGTGGCATTTCGTTATTCCTGAACCAAGCAAACGGAATAACACAAAGCGCGTCCAAGAACAGTATTAAAATAACGTAGACAATAAAATTGGGACTAAATTCCAACCAGGAAGCTAATTGGTATCTCATTAAATAGCCAACAATCAAAAAAACTATAGACGATATAAAAATAGAAGTAAGTGCCGTTGCCTGTACTTCGGCCTTTCGTTCGCTCTTGTTCATAAACCGAAAGAACGCCGTTTCCATTCCATAGGAAAGCAATACGTTCCCCAGCATTAAATACACATATAAGCTTGAAAACACCCCGTAAGCAGAAGTTGGGAGTTTATCGGTATACAGCGGGGTTAATGTTACGTTGAGCAACCGTGGCAAAACGGTTGCCAGGCCATAAATAAAAGTATGCTTAAAAAGTTTTTGTAAAGCCCCCAATGTTGTGTTTGTGTTATAACGCTAAAAGTATCGATTTATAGAGAGTTGGCAAAGTGTTGCTTTAGTTTTTTACTCGCTAAACGGGATTTGATATGACCTGAGGCCATTGACAAAATTAAACTATTTGAAAAACCTTCAATCTGAAAATACTAATTATTTATGGACTTTCCTTATAATGAATGGGAGTTGCCGATATCATTTTAGTTATTTTATAATAATTGGTTTTTCCTTTTTCGGTGTAACTCAATAAAGCTTCGCCTTTTTTTAATTCAAACGGTGGTTTTACCGGAAGCTTTGGTGGCTTGTTGCCAAATTCTTTTTTGGGGTCGGCATGCATAACAATATCTGGAGGCTGTTGGTTTGTAAAGCGTCCAATATATACCAAATACGTCCCTCTTTTAACCTTTTCAAGTTTTGCTACTTGGCTGTTATAATAAATACTGTCCAACATGACTTCTTCGCCAGATTTAAGGGTGATATAGATATTTTCTCCTTTTATGGCCTTATCGTCGCCCGCCGTCCATGCTTCTTTATGTACTTCATTTAAGGTAAATGGCGGGTTTTCTATGAGTTTTTGCGATGTTCCACACTTCGAAAACCCAAAAACAATGCTGATCCCTATAATTATATTGTATATTTTTTTCATTTGTTGCGTTTGATTTTTAAAGATACGATTTCAAAATTGATGCCAGATGTTAATTGTAAACTCATTTAAATAACAACAAAACCCCCGAAGGTTTAAAACCTTCGGGGGGTTGAATATAGTTAGATTCGGTATTTCTACTGAAAAATTTCTTAATTATTTAAGACTTCCGCTCTTATTGAAAAATTTGGCTAACGCCTAATTGTTCAGTGCCTCAGAAGGGAAAATTTGCTCCTTATCAGTCGCTAATTGTTCAGTGCCTCGGAAGGGAAAATTTGCTCCTTATCAGTCGCTAATTGTTCAGTGCCTCGGAAGGGAAAATTTGCTCCTTATCAGTCGCTAATTGTTCAGTGCCTCAGCACCTCCAACAATTTCTAAAATTTCGTTGGTAATGGCGGCTTGACGCGCTTTGTTATATGTAAGCGTAAGCTCTGCTTTTAACTCGGCAGCATTGTCTGTTGCCTTGTGCATGGCCGTCATACGTGCGCCGTGTTCTGATGCAAATGAATCGCGAATGGCTTTGTATAATTGTGTTTTTAACGACTTTGGTATTAATGTTTCTACGATTTCCACTTTTGAAGGTTCAAAAATATAATCGGCTGTTGCATTTGCATTTTCAGACTCGATGGGTTTTATTGGCAGAAAATCTTCCGTTTTAACAACTTGTGTCGCTGCATTTTTAAAGTGATTGTACACCAATATTATTTTATCGTATGTCCCTTCGCCATACAGCGCCATTAAATGTTCTGCAATATCAGAAACATGCTCGAAGGTTAAATCATCAAAAACTTCGTTGTTGTTATGGGTTATATAATGATTCTTTTTTAGTACATCGTTCCCTTTTTTACCAATGGTAACAAGGCTGACCTTTTTGTCAGCATAGACCGTATTGGCCAATCTATTGGATTCTTTTACGATATTGGTATTAAACGCACCGCATAAGCCCCTATTGGAAGTTATTGCAACCACAAGAACACTTTTAATTTCACGCTGCTCGGCAAAAACACTTCCGGAGTCCCCTTCTAAAGTTGCACTTAAACTTTGCAGTAATTCCGTAAGTTTATCGGCATATGGTCGCATGGCCGTAATAGCGTCCTGCGCTTTTTTCAACTTGGCGGCCGATACCATTTTCATGGCACTGGTAATCTGCATGGTTGAACCTACCGATGTAATCCTGCTTCGTATTTCTTTTAAATTTGCCATTTTAGCCTCTCCTAAGTCCTCTCTCAAGGAGCGGACTTAAACATTTTAATTATTAAAACTATTCAATCCAATCTTCTCCCCTTAGGGGAGATTGAGTAGGGCTTATTTATACTTAGCCGAAAGCTCTTTTGCTACTTGTGTAAGTGTGTCGGTTACTTCATCGGTCAGCTTCCCTGCTTTTAAAGTATCCAATATGCCTCTGTGTTTCGCGTTTAAGAACTCCAGGTAGTCTTTTTCAAACTCTTTTATCTTATCAACGGGAACGTCTCTTAAAAGGTTTTTAGATCCTGCATAAATTATTGCAATCTGATCTTCTACGGTATATGGATCGTTTTGTGCCTGTTTAAGGATTTCTACGTTTCGCTTACCTTTGCTGATAACGTTCATAGTAGCCGCATCCAAATCGGACCCAAACTTGGCAAATGCCTCTAGTTCACGATATTGTGCTTGGTCCAGCTTTAATGTACCCGCCACTTTTTTCATCGATTTAATTTGAGCCGACCCTCCTACACGCGATACCGAAATACCTACGTTAATTGCAGGACGTACCCCAGAGTTGAATAAATCTGACTCCAAGAAAATCTGTCCGTCCGTAATGGAAATCACGTTGGTTGGAATATATGCTGAAACGTCTCCTGCTTGTGTTTCAATAATTGGCAAGGCTGTCAACGAACCACCGCCTTTTACAATTGGTTTTAAAGATTCCGGAAGATCGTTCATTCCCTTTGCAATATCATCATCGGCAATTACTTTTGCAGCACGCTCCAACAATCTTGAGTGCAAGAAGAAAACGTCTCCAGGATACGCCTCACGTCCCGGTGGACGACGAAGCAATAATGATACCTCACGGTAAGCAACGGCTTGTTTCGACAAATCATCATAAACAATTAATGCCGGGCGGCCAGTATCTCTAAAATATTCCCCAATAGCAGCCCCTGCAAATGGCGCATATACCTGCATTGGTGCAGGGTCGGATGCATTTGCGGCAACGATTACCGTATAGGCCAATGCTCCTTTATCTTCTAAATTTTTAGCAATGGCAGCTACTGTTGATGCTTTTTGCCCAATAGCTACATATATACAGAATACAGGTTGACCTGCATCGTAAAATTCTTTTTGATTAATAATGGTATCGATACAAACGGTTGTTTTACCGGTTTGGCGGTCACCAATTACCAATTCTCGCTGTCCTCTACCAACCGGGATCATGGCGTCAACCGACTTGATTCCTGTTTGCAAAGGCTCGTTAACCGGCTGACGGAAGATAACTCCGGGTGCTTTACGCTCTAAAGGCATCTCATACGTTTGACCTTCAATAGGCCCTTTACCGTCAATTGGGTTTCCTAAAGTATCTACAACACGTCCTACCATACCTTCACCTACTTTGATAGATGCGATACGCTGAGTACGTTTTACGGTATCTCCTTCTTTGATTTCTTTTGAAGGCCCTAAAAGTACAATACCAACATTGTCTTCTTCAAGGTTAAGTACAATCCCTTCCAAGCCAGATTCAAACTGAACCAGCTCTCCGTATTGTGCATTCGACAATCCGTATACACGGGCGATACCATCCCCTATCTGGAGTACAGTTCCTACTTCGTCTAATGAAGCTTTTGCTTCAAATCCTGATAGTTGCTTTTTTAATATTGCTGATACTTCAGCCGCTTTAACTTCAGCCATCTTATTTAGTATTTAGATTTTAGGCGCTTTCAAACAAACAAAAACACCTTACCTTTTATTTAATTGTTAATGTATGTATTGTTTTGTAATTCCCTTTTTAAGTTGTTCAACTGGTTGGCAATACTTGCATTGTATTGTAAATCTCCAACCCGTAAAATAAAACCACCTAAAATGCTTTCGTCTATTTTATTTTTTATGGTTGCCTTTTTTCCTGTAAGCTCTTTTACTTTTGCAAGCACCTTTTGCTCTAATTCTTTTGACAAGGGAACCGCCGTGGTTACTATTGCTACTTCCTCACCTCTTAATTCATCGTGTAGGATGATGTATTTTTCGGCTACTATTTTTAACAAATCTATACGGTTGTTCTCTATTAGTGCGTCTATCAAGCCTACCGATACGGCATTCAAACCTGAGAAAATCTCTTTTACAACCGCTTTTTTGTCAGCTAATTTAATAACGGGGCTTTGAAGTACGTTTTGAAGCTCTTTGCTCCCGGCAATGGTTGCAAAAATATCTTTCATGTCCCTATCTACAGCTTCAAGGGCGTTTTGCTCTTTTGCATAGCCTAAAACGGCTTTTGCATATCTATGTCCTGCTCTGGTACCTCTCATTGCTTTAACTTACAGATTAGTTCAAAGTTACTTCTTCCAGCATGTCATCAACCAACTTTAATTGTTTGTCGTTTGATGAAAGTTCTGACTTAACTACTTTTTCAGCGATTTCCACAGACAAAGAAGCCACTTGGTTTTTCAATTCGGCAACCGCCGCCTGTTTTTCGCTTTCGATGGTTTGCTGCGCCTGTTTGATTATTTTATCGGCCTGTGTTTGTGCCTCCCCTTTTGCATCGGCTATCATTTTCTCTTTAACCTCACGCGCTTCTTTTATCATTGCTTCTCTTTCGGCACGTGCTTCCTGGAGCAGTTTTTCATTGTCTGCCTGAAGGTTTTGCATTTCCTTGCGCGCTTCTTCGGCAGATGCAAGTGCATTTTTTATCCCTTCTTCCCTGTCGTTAACCGCATTTAGAATAGGTTTCCATGCATATTTTTTAAGAACCAAAACCAGCACCACCAATATAAGTAATTGCCAAAAAAATAATCCGTATGAAAATTGATCTAATAGTTTTTCCATTTTTATCTTCTAAAAATAATGTTTAATTCAATTTTTAAAACAACACCCGGTGATAACCAACCGTTAAAACCGGATGCTTTTTATTATGCCGCAAACAAAGCAGCAAATCCAATACCTTCAATAAGTGCAGCAGCAATAAGCATAGCTGTTTGGATCTTTCCTGAAGCTTCAGGTTGACGTGCAATAGCTTCCATTGCCTGTCCACCGATTCTACCGATACCTAAACCAGCACCGATAACGATTAAACCAGCTCCTACGATTTCTGGGATGTTCATAATTATATGTATTAAAAATTAAACATTCAATATTTATTAATGGTCGTCGTGATGCTCTTCGTTGGCCATCCCAAAATACAAGGCTGAAAGCATTGTAAATATGTATGCCTGCAATGCTGCAACCAGCAACTCCAACAACGACAGTGCAAAAGCCAGTGAAAACGACAACGAGCTCCCTATCCAGTTTTTAAACAAGAACATTAAACCTATAATGCTCATGATTACCACGTGGCCAGCCGTCATGTTTGCGTACAAACGGATCATTAACGAAAAGGGCTTAATGAATACCCCCAACAATTCTATGGGCGCCAAAACGATTTTCATTAACTTAGGCACGCCGGGCATCCAAAATATATGCCCCCAATAATTTTTATTGGCCGTAAACGTGGTGATAAGGAAGGTCAATAACGCCAATCCAAAAGTTACCGCAATATTCCCTGTCACGTTTACCCCAAGCGGGGTCATCCCCAATAAGTTCAAGAACCAGATAAAGAAGAAAATGGTCAATAAAAAGCTCATGTACTTCTTGTATTTTTTCTCGCCTATGTTTGGAATTGCAATTTCGTCTCTTACAAAAACCACCAACGGCTCAAAAAATCTTCCAATTCCCGTTGGAATTCCGCTGTTTTTACTGTATGATTTTGCCAGCCCTCTAAACAACAAGAACATTAAAATAGAAACCAACAACATGGTTACAACGTTCTTGGTGATTGAAAAATCCAAAGGTTTTGCATTTGTAGGGTGATGGTGATCGTCGAACTCTAATGCTCCCTGAGCATCGGTTTTGTATATTTTATTGTGATATAGCTTGTAGAAGTCTCCATTTACTTCGGCTACTTCTTCCCCGTGATGAAATTTTGAAGAAGAAAACACCTTAAGGCCACCATCCCAAAGTATAACCGGTAATGGCAAGCTAACATGCTCGTTGTTTTCTTCATCTACAGTATACAACGTAAAATCGTACGAATCTAATAAGTGATGATTTATAAACTCTTTAATAGACGAGCGCTTATCATCTTTTCCCACTTCTGCCCCTTTACCATTAAGCTCGTGCTGAGCCATTCCGAAAAGAGGTGCCATAAAAAATAAAAAAGCAAGGATTTTTACTGTAAATTCTCTTTGCATATCACTTAAATAATGGTGTCTTAAAAATCGGTGCAAATGTAAGGCTTTAAATGAAAAACAAAAACAATTTTTTCTCTTTATTTATAACTTCCTTAACAGACACACAAAATGCTGTGTAAAAGCACGTTATTTTAACAGGCGGGAAACCGATATGGTTTCTATTATAAGGGCAAAAGCATAGGGAATAAAAAAAGTAATAAATTCCATTCTAGAAAGGGTTCCATCGGCATTGTAAATTGGCAAAAAAACAAGGAAGAACACTAAAAACTTTAAGAGGCTCCCTGCCAAGAATAAAAACCCTATTTGTGAGTATAATTTCTTTCTGAAGATATAAATAACGCTGAAAATAACCATTGCCAGCACACCATTAACAACATAGGCCAGCCCGAGGCTATTGATAGCATTGCCCGGAAAAAAGTTATCCAGGATCAAAGCATGTACAAAAGAAGAAACGCCCATAACAATTATAAGCGCTGCCGTAAATCGGTATAAAAGTGATTGCATGAAATAGCTTTAATTCTGGTATCTATTTAATTGTTTTATAACCACATAAATAGACAATGCCAGTCCCAGCAGTGTAAATATTATTAAATACAGTTTCTCTCCGTTATTGTATTTGCCATCGAGCCATTTCCCGAGGTAAACAAAAAGGAAAATAGTAACTCCCATTTGTATGGCTATTCCAGAAAATACCGCAAAGTTTTTAAGCTGATTTTTCGTTGGCTTTTTGTTGTTCTTTTCCTGCATTTTCTTCTTTGACTGATTTTAAAGAGCCCCCTTTCATGGAACACGAAGCGTTAAAGGTGGCGCCCGGCTCTACGGCCAACTTGCCAACAATTACATCGCCTTCTATCAATGCCGTGCTTTTTAGGCTCAAGACGTTTTCTACTTTTAAATCGCCTTC
The DNA here is from genome assembly GCF_037029175.1 of Galbibacter sp. PAP.153. NCBI lineage: Bacteria > Pseudomonadati > Bacteroidota > Flavobacteriia > Flavobacteriales > Flavobacteriaceae > Galbibacter > Galbibacter sp. PAP.153. The sequence goes on from NZ_JAZEUN010000028.1 coordinate 13,744, forward strand.
AAATTTCCCTTCAATATCGGCGTTCATACAGTCTATCTGGCCACTTACTTTGCCTGCCCTGCCAATTACAACCTTTCCTTTGGCAGTAATGCTTCCTTCGAGTTCTCCATCGATACGGATATCGGCCTCAGAAATAAAATCCCCTTTTATTTTTGTGTTTTCTACTATTCGGTTAGTTTGTCCAATAGCTGGCTCGATTCGGTTTTTTTTAGATTCTGCGAACATCTTTTCTAATTATTAAGATTCGGGTTATTGTTTTTAAATTCAGTTAAATACGCATCTAGGTTTTTATGTATTTGAAGCGTTTTATAATTGGAAGACGAAATTACAAATTTCTCATTATCAACCAAATAATCTTTGTTAATGTTTAGCAATTCTGCGTAACCTTCGGCATGTAACTGACTATCAAAACCATGTATCACCAAAAATATGCTTTCTGGGCTGTACACATCTTCTGAATGGGTAATATGGTCGTATTTTAAATCTTTTAGCGATTTGTCTATCGTTTTGGTCAACGTATTAACCCCTGCAGTATCTTTTTCTGAAAACGGATAAATAACTTTCCAATTATTTGATGCATTGGCGTCCATGTTAAAAGTTGAATCGGCTATTGCGGGCAAGGTTTCATTTATTATTTGTTGTGCCTTTTGCCCTTCTTCGGAGTTCGGGTAATTTAGGGCAATATCGTTGAGCGATTTTTTATATTTTTCAAATCCGTACAATCGGGCATTCGCCGATGCCTTCAACATTTCAAACTTCATCATAATATCTTCCCCGTTATACCGGGAAATATATTCGTTGCACTGAGAAATGACTTTTTGATACTGTTGATTTTCAAAACCTTTGTACAATGCGGCATAAACAGCTTCCGGGCTTGAGCCATCATCGGCGAGCTGTGCGTGCGGATTTTTCAGGATTTCTGCATATCGGGACGATGAGTGGTTGCTAATAATGTCCAATTTGTACTGCTCTGCCAAAGGCGATCCCAACTGCTCATATATTTTGTACAAGTTGTATTTAGAAGGCAATATCAACCGCTCTTCTGGCTCGTTTTTAAGTACTTTTTCCAGTTTGTCGGCCGCCAGTTTGTATTCCTGAAATTTCTCTTTGTAAATCAGTCCCAATTGATAATAGGCAAAATTGTTTTCGGCTTGAATGCTATCAATGGCCTTTGCCTCTTTTGGCAGTTGGTCGAGGTAAAAATCCAGCGAATAATAGTTGGCATTTTCAGCAGGGCCTTCCTCGGCAATAATGGCATTACCCTGGGCCGATGTGGTGTTGCTGTCCCAGCGCCAATTGTCTTCCAGTGCCCTGCTCCCCCACACTTTTCTAAATTCCTGAATGCCGTATTGCACGCTTGTGGGATTGTAAAAATAAAAATCTACGGAAGCACTGTTTTTATTATCGAACAGACTTCCGCTTCCTTGGCTGTTTTGTTTCAGCAGGGCAATTTTTTCTTTTTCCAGACGCTCTTCCTCAACCAGTTTTATCGAGTCGATATACCTTTGGTAATACGCCGTTTTTTGATCGTCCGGCAAGCTTATAACATATAAAATACTATCGTTTCTATGGGCTATGTTTTCGTACTTGATAACACTTTCCAGGTTCTCCCGTTTTCTGGTAAGCGCCCTAAATTTTTTAGAATTGGGATCCACATTTGTCAATGTGCTGTCGTAATATGCGCCCGCTTCTTGGTACAAAGCATTGTCGAAATACATTGTAGCAAGGTTTTCGTAATTCAATGCGCTTAAATAAGGATCATTTTCGGTGTGTTTTAAGGACTGGTTTAAGTAGTATTGTGCATAATCAAATTGCTCGTTTTGCAGGTAATACATGGCATTCAGTCGGTACAATTTACCCAGATACGGCCTGTTTTCACGATTTTTTTCAAGTTTATCAAGTAATACCAATAATGTAGAATCTTCTTCGCCCCGTTTGTACTCGTTTTTAATTTTTTCAACATAGGCATTCATCATATATACGCGCGGGGTTCTCCGCTTAAGGGCGATTACCTTGTCAAAGGCCATGTTGGCACTGTCTATAACTTCTTTATTATTGTAAAGCTGGCCAATAATGTAATTGTACCTGCCCTTTTCTTCATTGTTTTTGGTAGTGTTTGCGGCCAATTTTAATCGGTAAATAGCACTGTCCGGTTGTTTTAGGTTGATGTATGCCTGCCCCATCATTGCCGATGCATCCGCATATTGTTGTGGTGATATGTCTAGCGGAAGCACTTTTTTAAGGTTGGTAATGGCCACTTCTTCGTTCTCCATCCGGATATTGGTCTTTTCCCTCCAAATGGCTGCTTCTACAATAATATCGCTGTCTGTATATTTCCGTAGGATATAATTAAACGCTTCCAAGGCCGGAACAAACCGCTGGTCGTAATATCGGGCTTTTCCCAAGAGCAAATATGCTTCGTCTATCTGCGGGTTTCTTTCTTGCCCTCCAATGTTCATCCCGTGCTTTTGCACGGCCTTTGTGGCCTTTTCTTCAGCACGTCTAAAATTTGGGTTCAGCAATGCTGTGTCTATTATGATTTCGTCCCGGATTTCCATCCGTTCCACGGGGAGAACTTCCCAATAATTGTCCACATAAGAGTTAATGAGTTCCTGCTGCCCTTTCTCCAGGGCCACCTTACCGTTGTACAAAACATTGAACTTGGTATTAAGCGCATGAAAATTCCTGTTCACAAAAGCGTCTTTCTTTGTTGAGCACGCCATGGCGACAAGCAGCAAAAGCAACAAGCAGGTCGGTATTTTAAGGTGTTTACACAAAAAAGTATTAGTTTTTAAATAGTAACTTCTAAGTTAGCTATTTATTGCTGAAACGAGGTAAAAATACATTATCTTTTTTTTCCTGCAATTATTACCCCTATTTTCTCAAGTTGTACTGCTGCTGTTTTAACGACCCCTTTTGCTGAAGACCTCTATTTTGAAATACGCAACTCATAAAATAAAAGAGATTTACAAAAAGTTCAAAATAGCTGATGGCACATATAAGAAGGCCGCCATTGTTTGATTAATGAATGTTCATAAAAACTAATCTTCACCGGGTACATTTAAAATCTCTTCGGCAAAAAAACCTTCAAGTTCTTGCAATGTAGCCCGGGATGTTTTAATGTCTTTTACAACGGCCCCTTTGTCGAGCACCACAATGCGTTCGCAAACCTCGGTAACATGCAACAGATCGTGGCTGGAAATAAGTACGGTAACCGCATCTTTTTCTTTGTAGGCCGCAATAATTTTCTTTAACCGGATTTGCGTTGTCGGATCTAAATTGGCAAAAGGCTCGTCCAGGACAATTACTTTAGGCTTGCCTATAAAAGCTGCTACGATTCCTGCTTTTTTCTGGTTCCCCTTGGAAAGGTCCCTTAAATATTTTTTGCCGCCTAAAATTTCCCCATGAAAAAAATCGGCAAATCCATTCAAAAAAACATTGACATCTTCTTTGTTGAGGCCGCGCAACTCACCAATAAAATAGAAATATTCTTCTGGGGTCAAATATCCTATCAAAAATGTTTCATCAATAAAAGCCGATGTATAAGGTTTCCATTCTTCACTGGTATTGACCTGAATGCCATTGTTTGTAATATGTCCGGATGTTGGCTGGATCAAATCCAACAACAAGCTAAAAAAAGTTGTTTTCCCCGCTCCGTTATTCCCCACGAGCCCAAAGGCCTGTCCAGTGGGGACTTCCAACGCTCCTACATTAAGTACAGTTGTACCATTATATGCTTTTGAAAGATTTTCTGTAACAATCATATTTTTAATTTTTTTGTTTGTACGCTACCAAGGTTTTATACTTTTCGGCTTTGTAAACTTTTTCAATTTTATTAAATACTTTATCCTTAAAGGCAGACCCAAGAACCCCGGCCAGGGCTACCAATAAGTATCCAAGGAACGGTCCTACTGCATAATGCCCAATGGAATATAAAATAATGGGGATTAGTATTTTTGGAACGGTTAGCAACAGTGTCTTGGCATTAAAAGCTTGCGAGTCGCCAAATGCTTTTTTGTTGCTTGTAAGATCGATTGGGGTCTTAACATACGCCCCGCCCCATAATACCATATACGAATTTACCCCGATATTGTATAAGCCCGCCACTATGATGGTAAGGTATATTTCCCACCCAAAATAAAGGTAAAAAGATGCCAATATAGTAGTTAAAAGCGTGGCGGCCACCAAAAGCCACCATTTGGCATTGAGATAATCGCGATAACGGATGTTTTGGCTCATCATAAGCGGATAATAAGCGCTGTCCCAACTCGGCACAAATTGCCCAAAGCTAAACAAAAAACCACCCGTTATAAAGATCGCGGCAAAGAACCGCCACGGGGGCGCCTGATAAACCTCTACGGCATTGGTAAAAAACAGCAACCCATAAAAAATAAAGAGAAAGCTCATCAACACCGTTGTTTTGGTGCGCTTGTTTCTTTTAATTAACTTAATGTCATTCTTCAAAAACACGGAAATACTCCCAAAACGGTTCAGCCAGTTTAAATCTTCTGTAGCTGCCTCTTGATGTTTTAATGCCAGGCCGGCATCCAGGTATAAGTTCCCCTTAAAATATTTATATGCAAAATAATACAATGTAACCATGAACAGCACGGGAACAAAAGCCAGATAAGGAACACTGTAAAAATACTGAAATACAGGCTGTGTATATTGTGTAACATCAAACATGGCATAATATTGCAATGTGCCTAAAGCTACAATAAAGCCAAATACCACAAAAAGGATTGCGTCTATGCCGTTTAAAAAAACATTGATAAAGTTATTGCAGTACAAAAGTGCATAGATGGCCATTAACCAGGCCAAAACCTGTAATGGCGGATATCCGTTTATTATTAAGACGACTGAAAACGGAATAAAGAAAAAGGCATGTATAACATTGAAAAAAGAAATAGCGGTCTTCCATAAACTAAATTGCACGACCTTAGCCTTCTCAAAAGGTAAATACAACAAGGGTTTGATGTTTACAACGGGCATTTTTTGCAACATATACCGCATAAAAAGGTCCAAAACCAAATAATAAAATAAATATTGGTTGATTACCTCCAATGCGTTGAGCTGTAATTTTTCTTCAATTAAATAATACGCACTACCACCAAGTATTAAAAAACTGGCAATCATATACAATGCAAAAAAAGCCATGAATATTTTTATAACTAGGTTGCTTGAGAAGGAAGCCGACCTAAAAAATGATTTCCATTGAAGGGAAAAGAAGTGTTTAATCATATATTTGATAATGGTTATCGTTAATTCATTAGTGCAGAATTGATTAATCGCGTTACAAATTATGGATATTTTATCAGGAAAAATACTTTCAGGTATAAATTTTTCTTAATCGGGTTTCAATTCGGGGCTTTAATCACTATTTTTGCAAAAATTTTTTTTAATGATTCATTTTCACACACTTAAAGTTAAAGCAGTTGAAAAAACCACTCCAAAATCGGTGGTGATTACTTTTAATATCCCCCAAGACCTAAAGGAAACTTTTTCCTTTGTTCCGGGACAACATATTACCATAAAAAAAGAAATTAACGGAAAAGAAGTCCGTCGTTCATATTCCATATGTTCATCAAAAGAAAACACCGACTTTTCCATTGGTATAAAGGAAATGGAAAACGGAACCTTTTCTAAGTTCGCCCAAACCATTGCAGTAGGCGATACTTTTGAAGTCTATCCACCCGAAGGGCATTTTACTTTTGACACCAAGGCCCATTCTGGCAAAAATATTGCCGCTTTTGCGGCCGGGAGCGGGATTACTCCCATTATGAGCATTATGAAAGACGTGCTTAATACTACCGATGAAAAGTTTTTACTGGTTTATGGAAACAAAACATTGAAAGAAACCATGTTCCATAAACAAATTACTGAGCTTCTAACAAAATTCCCAAGCAGGTTGTCCGTTCAATTCGTATATAGCCAAGAGGAAGAAGAAGGTGCTCTGTTTGGCCGTATTGAACGCTCTACCATTAATTACATGCTAAAAAACAAGCACAAGGACACCCCTTTTGGCACTTTTTACTTATGTGGCCCCGAAGCCATGATCGAAACGGTCTCTGAAACACTTTTGGAGAACGGCATTAAAAAGGAAATGGTAAAAACCGAATTTTTCACGACTTCTGATGATGGAAGTACTGTCGAGATTAATGCTGAAGGACAAACAAAAGTAAAAGTCATAATCGATGACGAAGAAACCGAATTTGTAATGGACCGAAAAAAGCGGGTTCTGGATGCCGTTTTAGAAGAAGACTTAGACGCCCCTTATTCATGTCAGGGCGGGATATGCAGTAGTTGTGTAGCCAGGCTCACTGAGGGAAAAGTGGAAATGATAAAAAACCAGATCTTAACTGACAGTGAGCTAGAAGAAGGGCTCATCCTTACCTGCCAGGCACACCCGACCACCGATAGCATTTCTATTGATTATGATGATGTATAGCCCCACCTTACATTCCCTAAAGGGAGGAACCATAGCAAAAGTATAGATACACCGAAGTCTTTTCGACCGCAGGGAAATATCATGTTCAATTAAATAATTTCAACAGAAGTAACGTCAACACCTCTATTGAGTTATATTCCTGCAAGGTTTTTCCTAAAAACCTTGTAGATATTTTACCAATCAAAAAATACACACTTACAAGTTAAAAAAAAGATTTCACAGGATTTGCCATATTCAACATGTGTTGCTAATTATTTTTAAATAAAAGTAATATACCAGCTCAATTTCCTGATTTTTATTTTTTCTCCTTCATAATACGGTGTACTTCTTTTACCAATAACGGAAAAGCAGGTTCGGTCATTCCGTGTCCGTAACCATCCATTTCATATAACGTTGTTTCTTTGTGGCCGACCACTTTCATCATCCGCATTAAATACGCATTTTCTTCATACCTACCCAACATTTCCAGCTCGCGGTCCCCGGTAATCAATAACAAGGGCGGTGCATCTTTGCGAACATGGTACAAGGGTGCCAAACTATCAACTATAGGTTGTGTTCCGGGAATTCCCCGTTCTTGCCGAACGGTAAAATGTGTAATGGTATGTCCGCTAAAAGGAACCAATCCTGCAATATCATTGGCATCTATGCCAAAAGCCGCCAAATACGATTTGTCCAAGCCAATCATGCTTGTTAAATACCCGCCGGCCGAGTGGCCCGAAACAAAGATTAAGCCTGCATCGCCTTTGTAATCCTTTATATTTTTAAAGACCCATGCCACGGCCGCGGCGGCATCTTCAATATATTTTGGTGCTTTTACTTTGGGATTTAAACGGTAATTAACCCCTACAACCGCCATTCCTTTATTTTTTAATGCTTCGGGAAGTTCTTTAGAGCCCCCCGTAAGTCCGCCACCATGAAACCAAACCACCGTCGGGAAATTTTCAGCATTGGTAGGATAGTACAAATCCAACACGCAACGTTCGTTGATATATGCATCCGAGGCATTGGTTGCTTCATCGTAATAATGAATATTGGTAATGGTTTTGTACGTTGTTTCTTGAGCTGAAAGGAGTTGAAAAGTCAGCATCATCATTAAAAAAATTTCTGCTTTTTTTATTCGTATCATGAAGGTTGGTTTTTGGTTACTTCTTCTATTTTTTGAATGATTTTTTCCGGCGGAATGCTACGCATTACAGCTGCATAACCCTCTGGCGCCTTATTTCCGTATACCGATGTGGGGATTAACGGGTACTTTTCCCGATTGGACAACAAACCATAACCTTCAGGTTGTTTGTACGGATAAAACCCGGCATACGGATGCGTTACTCCCCAAAGCGTAATTACCTTTACCCCTTGCATGGCTGCCAAATGTGCATTTCCGCTGTCCATAGAAACCATAAGGTCGAGGTTTGAAATAAGTTTGATTTCTTCTTCAAATGAAATTTTTCCGAATGTGAAGATGGTGTTTTGATATGTTTCCGACAATCGTTTTAATTCTGCTTCTTCCTTTATTCCGCCAAAAAGAATGAGTCTGTAGTTATTTGCCCTTGAAAGGTACGCAATTACTTTTTCCATTAAATCCAACGGATACATTTTTGTGTCGAAAAAAGCAAAAGGGGCAATCCCTATCCACTTTTTTGTGTCTTTCCCTACAATTGAGTACGTTTTAGCATTTATTTGTTGCGGAGGCGGGAAAACATCTCCTGACAGGTCCACTTTATGGCCTAAGGCCCTAAAAACATCGGCATAACGTTCGGTAGTTGTTTTTAATGGCTTAAATGCTTTTCCGGCTACCAATTTTCGTTTCTCAGCGCGTCCCTTATCAATTGTTTTAGAAGGAACTCCGTTAAAAAGAAAAAGTGCTTTTAATACATTGCTCCGCAACGAACCGTGCAAATCGGCAATGGCGGTAAACTTTCGGTGTTTTATCTCGCCATAAAATTTCAGCAGCCCATTTAATCCTTTGTGTTTTCCGCGAATGTCTGCACATACCACCTCAATGCCTTCTACCGTTTCGAAAACAGGTTTTAAAAAAGATTTTGTGGCTACGGTGACTTTTAAATTTTTATTCTGCTGAAGTAAACAGCGTAACACAGGCACGGCAATGGCTGCATCGCCTACCGCAGAAAACCGAATTGCTAGAATATGCTTGCTTTTCATTGAATAAAACCCAATTATTTTTTATAAAGCACCGGATTTAACGATTCGTCGTTGTACATTTTCATTTGCTTATACACTTTCATGTATTTTTTTCCGGTTTCAATATCGTGTAATAATTGATCAATTGCCGTGGAAAGGTCTTTTTTTTGTTCTAATAAAACATTCAGCTTTGCTTTACATTGTGCTTTATGTGTTTCTGAAGCATTTTCCCGTTCCGCTTCTTCTTTCATATGATATATCTTTAAAGCCAAAATAGACAGCCGGTCGATTGCCCATGCCGGACTTTCGGAATTAATGGTGGCATCAGCCTTTACCTGAACGTCTTTGTATTTGTCTAAAAAATAACTATCTATATACTCAACCGTATCGGTACGATCTTGATTAGAGGCATCTATTTTGCGTTTAAGCTCCAATGCTTCTTTCGGGTCTATATTAGGATCTCTTATAATATCTTCGTAATGCCACTGCACTGTATCGATCCAATTTTTTCGATACAACAAATGTGCTATCTTATCTTTTGGATATGGGTTTTCAAAAGGTTGGTTTACATCGTCTTTTATATGATACTTGGCAATACTTTCATCAAATATTTTAAATGCAGATTCGCTGAACATATTCTGTAGTTTTTATTGAAACCACAAATATACTTATTTAATAGGCTGTGAATAGGGATAATTCCTTAAATTTCTTCTGTAAAATGAATCGAAACAGTGGCAATGCGAAAGTTTTCAGCTTCATTTTATGTGTTTTTAAAAAAGGGCTTCAAAAATATAATCGTATGTACATTCATCAACTAAGTAAAAAACATTCCGTTCTTCATCATTTTTTATCAGAAATAAGAGATCAATCCATTCAAAAAGACCGAATGCGCTTTAGGCGGAACATAGAGCGCATTGGCGAGATCCTGACTTATGAAATGAGCATGTCTTTCTCCTTTTCCGATAAGGAAACCATCACTCCTTTAGGCAAAAAAGGATGTGTTGAAATTTCGAACAAAATCGTGGTATGTTCAATACTGCGTACCGGATTACCGCTGCATCAAGGCATTATAAATTACTTGGATGGGGCTGATTGTTCGTTTATTTCTGCATATCGTTGCCATACCTCTGAAACCGATTTTGAAATTCATGTGGAATATCTGGCTTCTCAAGATTTGGACAATAAAACATTGATTTTGGCCGACCCCATGCTCGCCACCGGACAATCTATTTTGGCAACTTTTGATGCGCTTACCAAAGTAGGTTTGCCAAAAGAGGTCCATATTTTGTCTGTAATCGGTGCGCGACCCGGAATTGCCTTTTTACAAAAGAAACTTCCCAAGGAAACGCATTTATGGATTGGCGACATTGATGCCAAACTTAATGAAAAGGGCTATATAATACCTGGCCTTGGCGATGCCGGCGACTTGGCATTTGGCGAAAAGTTACAGAAATAACACAATAAAGGGCATTATTATAAAGGTGCTTATAAAAACTTCCCTAAGCCACAAACGCCTTATCGATTCTACATACCGGGCTATAATAACAGCCAAAGGAAAAAGGGCATAAACAAGCTCGGATGTATTAGCGCTTTCAGACAATATGGCCACAAGAATAGAAACCCCCAAAAGCAACATTACCAAAATGCCGGGAACCCTTGTTTTAAAGGCTTTGCTCTGCTTTTTCAAAAAGAAAACGATGGCAGCCCAGCCGCCCATTGTGCACATAAATATTAACGGAACAATATATCTAATGTCTTCGTATTTTTCAATAACAAACCTTGGCGAAAAATCCAACAAGTCGTAAAAACCATTTATCTTATTGGTTAAAAAATAAAACGTAAACGCTAAGATTAAAACAACAAACAACGTTACAAATGGTATTAATACATTTCTATAGTCGTTCTTTTTGTACAGAAACAAGGCAAAAAATACCAAAACAATAAAAAAGAGTGCCCAACTGTAAAAAAAACTGGCCACAAAAATCCACAGTGATGCATCAAATATCTTAATTTCTACATCGCGGTTAGACCTAAGGCTTATTATCCTTCTAAATGACATAAGGATAAAAACGTTGGAAATAAGAAGGTCGATTTCGTTAAATATCTTAGGGAAAAGACAAAATAGCAATACAAAAAACAAAACGGTGTAGGAATTTCCCTTGGTCAGATTATTTTTTTTATTGATAAAATCAACCAAAAACAAGATCATTAAAACTAATGCCAAAGATTCTACCAGCAACCATAATGTTTGTGTGCTAAAGGCAATATCAAGATACAAAAAGTAACCGCCTATTAAAAAAAAGCTAAGAAAAAGGGAGACAATTAAAAAATTAACGGGATTAGTTCTTCCAAAAATGCTTGATATCATAACTGGTTTTTGTATTTTTGCGCTGTAAATTTAATATATCTTTTACTGATGAGTGACTTTTTCTATGGTATTCAGGATTTATTTGAGAACGTTTTGTTTATTCCTTTAGACGGATTACGCTCTATACATAGCTGGTGGTTGTCCAATATTATTAATTGTATTTTTATAACCATTGGTTTTATTGCATTTTTTTATTGGATGAAACAAATGAAAATATATAGCGAACAAGAAAAAGATACCTACCAATCTGCTTAGTTTGCTACTAAATTTATTCAAATAACAAAAAAATCCTGTCATTGAGACAGGATTTTTTTGTTTATATCTACATACATATGTTCTTTTTATTTTTGCTGCTGCCTGGCAACCTCTTTCAAGAACTTATCAAGCTCTAATAAAGAAAGGCCAAGTAAGAGAATGCCCAATAAAGCTATTGGCACCAAAAATTTATAACTCTTAAATATCCCTTTCATTTCAACGCCCCTTCTCGGGAAGTCCGATATTACATTAAGTATGCTGGATTTATTGGCTTCTTCTTCATTAATTTCCACTAAATTGTTTTTAATCTGATCGATTTCCCTGATTAATGCCAATTCCCTGCTTTCCTTATCCCCATTTTCGCCCAAGGATATATTGGTCCCCTGCATTGGTTTGGATGCCTCTTTTTCCATTACCCTTTTATACAACTGCTGAAGGGAATCTATTTTTGCCAACTGCCCGTTAAGGATTTCTTTTTGTAGTTCAATATTTTCTGTACTCGTTTCTTTTTGCGTTTGAAAATATTTATTCAAAGAAATAGAGGTAATGATGGGGTTCTGTAATTTTTTGGCGACCATGCTGTTGGTTGCTTCAACAATTATGGTATGATATCTTGCGTCAAAAGAATTAAAATTCTCTAGATACTTTTCCATATCGATAGCCCTTCGCGTTGTTGTATCCAAGCTTCTTACGAATTCATCGAAAAGCTTGACCTTTTGATTTTCGTCCGAATAGGATTCTGCGGTAATTTTTTTAACCGCCGAAGCTTCATGCACTTCAATGCCCAATGCTTCGGCCAAGGCGACCGAATCTTCTGCTTCGGCTAATTCATTATAAAAATTAATATTGTTGTAAAGCTGTTGCACACTTTGGAAGTTTGGTTCCACCACCATGGTGGAAACATATTTAGGCGCTTTATTCATGTCCAAAACGACACCAACAACAACACCGATTACACCGGCAATTACAAATTTTATAATATGCCTTTGTATAAAAAGCAAAAAGGAAATAATAATATTAAAAATCCCTTTAAAGATATCTCCTATAAAGTTGAAAAACTTTCTAAACCCGTCCCCAATTAACTTGAAAAGTTGTCCCAAGTCAATTTCTTCGGAATTATTATGCTGATTGTTAGGTTGTGTATGCTCGCTCATGTTTGTTAGCTATTATTAAAAATCTGCTCTAAAATTTTCTTCGTTATTAAATAAGTTGGTTTTACGCCTGTTATACCCAATCCGCCAGATGCCAAGGTACTTCCTGTCTCCAATGGATTGTCTGAAGCATAATATGCATACCGTACTTTTACATCGCCTGAAATACTTTTGCGTATTTTGGAAGCCGATTGTATTGCCTTTTGGTAATGCGCCCCTTCCATTTCCAATCCGATTACGTTCCACGTACTGTCGTAAAAGAATTTCAGGATGTCCTTATTTTGCAAGGAGGTTCCCAGCACACTTATCATTGTTCCTTCAAAAACACGTAATCCATTTCCTTTAAAATCTTCGGCACAAAGTTCGTTTTTAAAAGGATAATTATCGGCTGTGCCTTCAAAGATATGCGCGCTCGGTATCATTAAATCGCCCTTCCCGCCTTCCAAAATACCCGCTTTTCCCATTATTGAAACCGAATCTATGTTCAGGAATATTTTATCTTCTCCTTTAACCCTGTAAGGTTTTAAAAATTCGTCTATGGTTTCATAGGCCTGTTCTCCAAAAGCATAATCCATTACAAACAGCACGGGCATTTCATTTTTTGCTGCCTTGGCATCAAAAGTAAAATTTATTTTATCAAAATCAATCTTTGCCGTATCAAAAATTTGCACATCAATATTCGTTCCAGATGTGTCGTCAATGCTTATCATTCCGTTCTTCTCGGCATATGCCTTTACTTTACCCCTTAAAAAACTGCTCTCCGGCTGGCTCAACATTTCAAATACATCGTAATCGTTTTTCTGTGCCGCAAATTCTTTTTTCAATACTGCGGAAGCAAAAATAGAGTTCATAACGCTGTGCATATTAGCGCTTATAATATGCAACGGGCGGTTTAACAGATTGTTCTTTTTTAGGATGCGTTTTATATTGTTGGCCCAAATTTCTCCGTGAATATGATGCCCCAGACGTTCCCTGAGCACGGGGCTAAACGTTATGGAACGCTTGTAACCATCGATTAATTCTTCGAGGGCTATTTTTCCCATCCAGTAAACAATGTTTAAAAAGCGTTCCGGATTATCTTTCGTGGCAAAAACCTTATGTGCCGCCAGACATTCTTCAAAAGTCCTTCCTAAAATACTGGCCGTATGGCTTAATGCAATTTCCCTTTCAGACTGGTTAAGTTTCTTTTTATAGGCCGCTTCTTCCAGTTTTTGCCAATCCCGGATAGTCTGACCTGTTTCTTCTATAAAAACACGGTCGGCTATTTTATGAGACTCGATAAACAAAAAAGTTAAATGGGTAAGAATATCGTATATGTCCGAACGCCCGCGGGTAATCTCAATATTCATCTGCTCCTCATCGATTCGGTAACAGTTTCTTCTTCTTTTTGGGGGGATAATTACATCAAAACTCGAATTTTTATAGCCTTCTTCTGATGTTAAGTTAATATATCTGCACTGTTCTATTCCAACGGGAAGCCTGTCCAGAATGTATACAAGCCCATTCAGTTCTGTTTTTGGTTCTGCGACCGAACCATATATTTCGGGACGCAATTGTAATAATGCTTCGCGTAGTGTTTCTCCCGATACGCCCATAGGTTTGTAAAAGCCCCGATTAAAAAGATGTCTCATGGCGATGTACATTCGCTCGATGGCCCCTGAAGATTCTTGAGCCCTTGTTCTTGATCTAATTTTACTCATAAGGTATTTTACTGTACAAAAATACAAGTTCTTTTTTAATTTGTGCACTTTTTATAAGGGTATACCTACATAATATCCTTATAATAAGATAACTAAGGCATAAAAAAGTGTGACTCTATGTTTGTTTTGTAAGAAAGTTGGCTATTTTTCTATCGTTTGCCAGCCGTTGTATTTTGTTTTGTCCTCCAAGCTTGCCCTGCGACTTCATATAGGCCGTGAACGCTCCTTCTTTTAAGGCCGTTATTTTTAAGCGTTGCAATACCTTCCCCTGAATTAAATCGAAATAATAACTGTTTTGCCGCTGAAGGGATTCATCTAATTTTTCGGCAAAACCATGCATGTTGGACGGCTGCCTTTCAAATTCAATAAACCATTCATGGTATGGCAGTTCTTCCCCTTCGGGCGTTATTTGCGGTGCCACGGTAAACTCGTTGATGGCAACATTAAATTGCTGGGTGGCCTCTTTCATGGCCTGCTCCACTTCTTTTGCAATCACGTGTTCGCCAAATGCCGATATAAAATGTTTTATCCTACCGGAAACAATTATGCGGTATGGCTTAACAGATGTAAACTGAACGGTATCGCCCAAATTATAGGCCCAAAGTCCGGCATTGGTAGAAATAATCATTACATAATTTACGCCAACCTCAACTTTTTCAATGGTAATGCGTTCCGGGTTTTCATCAAAAAATTCATCGGCTTTTACAAACTCATAAAAAATACCAGCGTTGAGCAACAAAAGCATGCCCTTTTCTTTTTGAGAATCCTGATAGGCAAAAAAGCCTTCACTGGCAGGAAAAAGTTCAATACTGTCTACTTTCCTTCCTATTAACGATTCGAATTTTGCTCGGTACGGTTCATAATTAACGCCTCCGTATATGAATAAATTAAAGTTTTTAAATACTTCTCCTACTTTTTTTGAAGTTTTCTGCTGAATCTTTTCAAAATACATTTGCACCCACGATGGAATTCCACTTATTACCGTCATGTTTTCCGGAAGCGTTTCCGTTACAATGGCATCGACCTTGGTTTCCCAATCGTCTATACAATTGGTCTCCCAGCTCGGCATTCTGTTTTTTTGAAGATATCCGGGCACATAATGCGCCACGATTCCTGAAAGGCGGCCTAATTTTATGCCGTTTTTTTCCTGAAGTACCGGGCTTCCCTGTAAAAAAATCATTTTCCCGTCAACAAAATCGGCATTTCCGGTTTCATGAATATAGCTTAAAATGGCATTTCGTGCTGCTTGGATATGCTGGGGCATCGATGCTTTGGTAATAGGAATATATTTGGCTCCCGAAGTTGTCCCGGATGTTTTTGCAAAATAAATAGGCTTTCCCTTCCAGAGAATGTCCTTTTCGCCATTTACGGCACGCTCCACATACGGTTTTAGGTCTTCATAATCGCGAATGGGAACTTTTTTTGTAAAATCGTTATAGGTGGCAATTGCTGCAAACTGGTGATCCTTACCAAACTGTGTTTCCCGGGCCTGCTCAATAAGTTTTTTAAATACATGGTTTTGGGCAGCTACCGGATTTGTTATCCATTTTGTGTTTTTAAAATGAATGTACTTTGCAAATATTTTGGCTGCAAACGATTTAAGGCTCATATATTTTTATTGAAAATCTATGTAATTTGAAGGGTTTACCGGGTAGCCCTCGCTCCACAATTCAAAATGCAAATGGGGGCCCGTGGTAAGTTCTCCGGTATTGCCAATTATGGCGATTACCTGTCCCGCCTTGACCTGATCTCCTTGATGGACGCTCAATGCCGAATTGTGTTTGTAAACCGAAATTAACCCGGATTCGTGCTCTATTATACATACATATCCGGTTTCGGCAGTCCATTCGGCAAAAATTACCATTCCGTCGGCTACGGCCTTAATGGGCGTATCTTTTGGTGCTAAAATATCTACGGCATAATGTTTTTCTTGAATGTTGTATTCTTGAGACAATGTTCCGTTGACCGGCGGAAAAAGGACAAAGTCTGAAGCACTTGTGGCCGATTGGAACAAATTGTATTTATCTTCCGTGGCAACGCGCTCCCTGAGTAGGGAATCTTGTTTGTTCGGACTCAAATTTGCGGTTATGGTATCCCTTTTAAATTCTTCAAACAACGAATCCTTATTAATTTCCTGTGTGTTTATTTCGCCTTTCAGTACTTTTTGGATTTTATCGTAATAAAGCTCATTGGCCCGTAAAGTGGCCGTAAGGGAATCGGTTTTATAAGTCAGGTCTATTGCCTGCCTTTTAAGGGCCGTAGACGAATATCCAGGTATGTATTCCCGCAATGGGGTAAAAGCAATAAGCAACGTTGTAAAAGCAATAAGAAAGACAGAGAAAAGTGTTCCAAGCACAAAAACATTGAGCCTGTTGAGTTTAAACGAAAGCTTCTCCTCAAAAGTATCCTCGTTTAAAATAACAAGCCTGTACTTGTGAAGCAGTTTCTTTTTAATCTGCTTTCTTTTTCTCTTTTTCTTCTTTTGTATCATTAAGGGCAAATATAATTATTAGCACCTTTTATATACATGAATTTGTTTTTTTTTAACGCTACTGAAGTTTACTTTTGCCTACATTTAAACTTGCAAAGTGGTAAAAGTGATGATTTTAAGAAAAAAGATGGTTTTTTGTATACATTTCTTATTACCTTTGTTGTCTAAAATTTATTTAAAATGATATCATTAAACATTTTACTAGGAATTGTTGGTCCATGGCAAATAGCAATTGTTGTTATTTTAGTACTCCTTTTGTTCGGGGGAAAGAAAATACCGGAATTGATGCGTGGTCTTGGTAGCGGTATCAAAGAATTTAAAGATGCCTCAAAAGAAGAAGAATCAAATGTTGATCAGAAAAAAGAAAATAACTAATACATACCGTTAGTTGTTTTTTAAAATATGATTTAATCAAAAAGCCCATTTGCGATAAATTGCAAATGGGCTTTTTGATTTATTTTCATAAAAGGTTTTATTTTTCGGCTTTTGCCAATTCCCCTTTGTCTTTATCGTCAAACTTAAGGGTTTTTAAAATGGCCTCCAGTTCAAACATATAATCACGTTTATTGGTGGACGGCGCAAAGGTAAACCCTTCAATTACCAGTAAACGGTTGTTCGGTTTGTCTTCAACAATGTAGTTAATAAACGGGCCGGCCATCATAAAGTTTTTTACTTCCCACATCCCTTTTGTCTCTATGGCGTTCCTTCCGGCAATCTTTGCACTAAAAACATAAGGTGCATATGCTTTTTCGGTAATCATGTACATTCCTTCTTCCCTTCCGGGGACGTATTTTTGGCCAATAGAATCGCGCATTTTAATAATGGCATCGACTCTTGTAGAATCGTTCGGTATGCTGTTTAGAGGCATTTCGTATACCAAAATATTCATGGTTCCCTTGCGTATTTGCCTTTCTATCCAGAAAAAGTTGTTCTCCTGTTTGGCAATTTTATAAATAGAGGGCATTGTGAGGGAAACCCCCAATTCTTCTTTCAAGGCCGTTTCCCTGTTAAGGGACCTTGTAAAGCGCTCTTGGCTTTCGCGGATGTCGTTCTTTTTAAAGGAAGCTATTATTTCTGGTGCCGTTTTGGCTACTTCTGCAATAAGTTCATCTTCGGTAGGGGCTTTAACAATGCCCACTCTTTGGGGCTTTGCATATAAGTCGTCTTTTATTCCGGCTACTTTAGAAGAATCTTTTTGCACCAATAGGATATTACGGCTATTTCTGGCAAAATCGGTAAATACTTCCGGGGGCATTTGGTGGATAGAGAAAAGCGGTTCTTCCCATGGAAGTCCATCTACGGCAGCAGCATA
Source organism: Galbibacter sp. PAP.153 (assembly GCF_037029175.1). Lineage (NCBI taxonomy): Bacteria > Pseudomonadati > Bacteroidota > Flavobacteriia > Flavobacteriales > Flavobacteriaceae > Galbibacter > Galbibacter sp. PAP.153. The sequence continues at coordinate 31,608 of NZ_JAZEUN010000028.1, forward strand.
GTATTTTCTTATAGAATCTCCTACCCTGCCTTTCCACATGTTGTTGTCTATTACTATTGCCAAGGTATTGATGGCCCCCACAGAATCCGGAAGGTATTTTTCCTGCTTTTTGTCTTTGCAAGACAACACTAGCAAAAATACCAGACATCCCATTAAAAGTTTTTTCATTGTTTCAGGTTTTTTGTCATTAACATTTACATAGCACGAGTTTGGTGCCGGGTGTTAATTTACTACCGCTAATATCGTTCCATTCTTGGATATTTTTAATAGAAATTCCTGGAAATTTTCTGGAGATGCTCCAAAGAGAGTCGCCACTGCGTACAATATATTCTTTTTGAGCCGTTTGGCTTGTCCTGCTTTTTGCTTGCTTTGTAGTTGCCGCAATGGGCTTTTTAGGGTAAATAATTAGTCGTTGGCCCACACGGATATTATTATTTCTCAATCCGTTCCAACGTTTAAGCTCGCTAACGCGCACCCCATATTTTTCGGCTATTTTACCAAGATAGTCACCACTTTTTACACGGTACCGTATTTGCGCACTTGTTTCTACCAATTGTGGCAATGGCTTTTCTTTTTTCTCAAGTTCTTTGGCCACGCGCGAATAGATGGTATCTTCGTTGGCTACAAAACGACCAATGGCTTTCCTTGGAAGTCTTAAGGCGTAGCCTTCATCGTCTATGTAGGGGATAATGTCCAGCTTATAGGAAGGATTGAAAAATTGCACTTGTTCCCTGTCTATTTGTAAATATTCTGAAATTTGATCGAAAGTGATTAGTTTTTTTACATGGACAGTATCTGTTTCAAAATAATAGCCGCCCTCTTCTGATGCAAAATCATTAAAGCCGTGTTCTTTGGCATATTCCATAATATACATGGTAGCCAAAAAGGCGGGCACATACCCAGCAGTTTCACGGGGCAGGAACGGCCTGATATTCCAGTAATTGCTATAGCCGCCACTTCTTCTAATGGCTTTGTTAACATTTCCGGGGCCCGAATTATAGGCTGCCAATGCCAGATCCCAATCGCCAAACATTTCGTAGAGTTTCCCTAAATATTTACAGGCGGCCTCGGTAGACTTTATGGGGTCACTGCGCTCATCTACATAACTGCTAACATCCAATCCGTACATTTTTCCGGTAGGGAACATAAACTGCCAAATCCCGGTCGCGCCAACCCTTGATTTTGCCTTTGGGTTTAAAGCCGACTCAATAACCGCCAGGTATTTAATTTCCAAAGGAATATCGTAATTGTCCAATTGCTGTTCAAATAGCGGGAAATAAAACTTGCTCCTGGCCATGACGCGGGTAAGGAATTCCCGCTTGTTTTTTAAAAACATTTTTATAACACTTTCCAAAGAGGGGTTGTATTCCACATTGAAAGGCGTTTTCTGGTTAAGCTTTGCCAACCTGGCCTTTAAAGTGTCTGTTGGCAAATCTATGTATTCTATTGGTTGGTAATCAAGGTTTGTTATATCTTGATAAATGGTATCGTAAAGACCGGAGGCTAGGAATTCGTTTAGCCACATGCTATCTATTTTTTTAGCCTGCGGATGGTCTGCATATCCATAAATAGCCGTTTGCTTCTGTAAAGTATAGCGTTTTCCGTCTATTGTTACAGAATCTAAATCTTTTAGTAAATCATCTTCAACAATGCTCGTGGTATCGCTGGATACTTCCAGCTCTTTATCATTACGCTGCGTTGTTGGTACTAGTTGCTGGGCAAAGGCGAGGGAGCCAAAAGCACTGAATAACAGTGCTACACATACATGCTTCATGAATCAATATAAATTTACTTTTGGACGAACAATCTGTAAAAGTCGTATTTTTTTGAAAAAAAATCGCATCAATTTTGTTAAAAAAAGAAAGTCCTTCAAAAAAATTGAAGGACTTGTATTATTTTTATGTAAAATTTCTTTCCTTACGCAAGAATAGCAGCAATTCCGGGCAATGTTTTCCCTTCTAAGCTTTCCAGCATTGCACCACCGCCAGTCGATACGTAACTTACTTTATTTTCGAAGCCAAATTGTTTTACCGCCGCAACAGAATCTCCTCCGCCAACAAGGGAAAAAGCCCCGTTTTTGGTAGCTTCCTCTATAAATTTACCAATGGCTATGGTTCCTTTTGAAAAAGTTTCCATCTCGAAAACGCCGATCGGGCCATTCCAAAGAATGGTTTTTGATTGTAAAATAACTTCTTTGAAATTCTCTAATGTTTTAGGCCCGGCATCAAGCCCTTGCCAACCATCGGGAATTTCGTTTACCGGAGTTATTTGCGTTTCTGCATCATTGTTAAAATCATCGGCGGCAATTACATCAACCGGCAAATGTACTTTTACACCTTTGGCCTCGGCTTCTTTTAAAATGCTCAACGCAAGTTCTTGTTTATCGTCTTCGCAAATGGAATCCCCTATTTTGCCGCCCTGGGCTTTTATAAACGTATAGGTCATTCCTCCGCCAATAATCAAATGATCTACTTTGTCTAATATATTTTCAATGATGGTAATTTTTGAAGATACCTTAGAGCCCCCTAAAATTGCCGTTACCGGTTTTTCACCCGTTTCCATTACTTTTTTAATAGCTTCAATTTCTTTTGCCAGCAAATACCCAAAGCATTTGTTCTGCCCAAAATATTTAGCAACGACCGTTGTGGAAGCATGTGCGCGGTGTGCAGTGCCAAAGGCATCGTTCACATAGATATCGCCCAATTTTGAAAGCTGCTCGGCAAAGGCCTCATCTCCTTTTTCCTCTTCCGCATAAAAACGGAGGTTTTCCAGCAATAAAACTTCTCCCGGCTCCAGGCTTGCTACCGCTTCTTCGGCTTTTCTTCCAATAGACTTGTCTACAAATTTTACCTGAACGCCAATTATTTCAGAAGCTTTTGCCACTAAGTGCTTCAAAGACATATCGTCTCTTGCTTCGCCTTTTGGCCTTCCTAAATGGCTCATTAATACAGCGCTTCCGCCGTCTTCCAAAATTTTTATAATGGTCGGTTTGGCCGCTTCGATCCGTGTGGCGTCTGTTACGTTAAAATCGGCATCCAATGGTACGTTAAAATCTACACGGACAAGTGCTTTTTTATTTTCAAAATTAAAATCGTCTATCGTCTTCATTATATACTAAGGTTAATTAAGCCGCTAATTTAATTATTTATGGGAAGGTAAGAAAAGAATGCGTGTTATATAAAGTTAAAACGGCATTAAATTTGTTGATTCCCGGCACCGTTAACGTTTAAGGTGCTTTTTAAAGCAAATAACACTTGTACAAACAAACAAGAAAGGTTACTTTCACGGCATAAAGTTGTTTGTATGCTATTCAGCGAAGTTTTAGGCCAGCCACACATAAAAAAGCATTTAACATACAGTGCCGATAATGGCCGTATCCCGCACGCACAGCTTTTTGTAGGAGCAGAAGGAAGCGGTGTTTTGCCCATGGCCGTAGCTTATGCACAATATGTTCTGTGTAAAAATACCGGAGCCGAAAACAATACGGGAAATGCTTCCTGCAATTTAAAGTTCGACCACCTATCTCATCCCGACCTGCATTTTGCCTTTCCGGTGGCGGCCAACGGAAAAATAAAGAAAAACCCCGTAAGCAGTCATTTTTTGGAAGAATGGCGCACATTTATAAAAGAACAGCCGTACGGAAATCTTTTTGACTGGTACCAAATACTGGAAATTGAAAACAAACAAGGCCAGATTGGGGTAGATGAAGCGCAGGATATTGTAAAGTCGCTTTCTTTAAAAGCCTATGAAGGCGGTTATAAAGCCATGATTATCTGGATGGCCGACAAAATGAATACCGCTGCGGCCAACAAATTACTGAAACTTATTGAAGAACCACCCAATAAAACCTTTTTCATTTTAATTGCCGAAGACGAAGAGCAGATAATACAAACCATACGCTCCCGTTGCCAACTATTGCATTTTCCGCCACTGGCAGAAGCTGTAATTACCGATGCGCTGCAAAAAAAAGGCCTGGATGAAAACACGGCCCTAAAAATAGCACACCAGGCCAACGGAAATTATAACAAAGCAATTGATTTGGTAAACCGCGATTCGGAAGATCTGGTGTTCGAGAAATGGTTTGTTCTTTGGGTACGAAGCGCCTTTAAGGCACGCGGAAACAAGGCGGTTATTCACGATCTGCTTTTATGGAGTGACGAAGTGGCCAAAACGGGACGTGAAACGCAAAAAAAGTTCCTTCAGTTTTGCATGGATGTCTTCCGCCAGGCAATGCTTGTTAACTATCAAGCCCAGCAATTGGCTTTTATGGATTTTTCTGCCGAAAACTTTCAACTGGAAAAATTTGCGCCTTTTGTGCACGGAGGCAATATTTTAGAAATTACCCGTGAATTGGAAGATGCTATTTATCATGTGGAACGAAACGGAAACGGCAAAATAATTTTTACCGACCTTTCCATAAAATTAACCCGGTTGCTACATGCCAAGGAGTGAATTAGATTGGTAAGAATGGTAGATGTTGTTAGACAAGTTAGATTGATTAGATTGCGGTTTTTCCTTTTAAGTAGGTTTCTGGTGTAAAGACTGAAAGCCGGCTTTTTTTAAAGTCCTTTATATTTCTGGTCAGGATAATTTTGATCTCTTTGTTTTCTATTGCAGAAAAATTCTGCAATGCATCTTCAACATCTTTGAATTCGGAGTTAAGTGCCTTTAAAACAACATTTTTATCAATTTCAATGATGTCGACAATCGTTAAAAGTTGCTTTATCTTCGTTATAGTTATATCGTGTCTTACTGCTTTTCTAAGCAAATAATATACATTGGAAATTATCACAGGAGTGGTATACCCTTCCAATTGTTTTTCTGCACAGCCGTTTAATATTCGAGTTGCATATTTTGAAAATGGTTTTCGATCAAAAAAGAAGTCCATTAAAACATCTGTATCAATTAGAGCCTTATCCATTTATAAATATTTTTTCTCTATACGATTTCTAAGTTCCTTCTTGTAATCCATATCCTTCGGCATTTTAAAAGACCCTTTTAAAGACGCCACCATTGCATTTAAATTTTCGCCTTCATCTTTTTGCTCCTTTTTCAGTAAGCATTTTTAAATAATTTTCAATGATATCCGATAAACTTCTATTTTTTTCTTTTGCATAATTTTTGGCGCGTTCAATTATTTCTTTTTCAATTGTTAATGTCAACTTGGTGTTCATAATAATAGCATTGTAAATTACGCTTGCAAAGACAAGAAATAAATCCACAACACGTGCTATTCATTTTTCATGCACACGTGCTTTGTTAAACATCTCTTAAACTTTTAATGATGAAAATATATTTACTGTAAATTACGATTTTAATCGCATTTTTAGTTTTTCATCAATAAATTATGCGTGTAACCAACAATCAACACAAAACTTAATAAAATGAACACCCTATTAAAATTACGCTTGCTTTTGCTAATCGCTTCCACTTCAACCTATTTAAACGCACAAAATAACATCCAATTGCAACAAATGGCCGATGCCGACCAAAAAGCACGAATGAACACTTTCGCCGCCGGGGATTGGAAGGCCTTAATTGAACAGGACAGCATTAGAAGAACAAAAGTTTACAAGCTGTTAAAAGACGGAAAAGTTAAAACCGCTCAAGATTACCTCAATGCCGGGATTATCTTTCAGCACGGAAACGACACCATTGCTTCTAAAATGGCCGTTACCTGCTTTGATAAGGCCATTAATATGGATCCCTCGCTTAACAGATGGTGGTATGCGGCTGCGGTGGACAGAGACTTGATGAGAAGGGGAGCGCCGCAAATCTATGGTACGCAATATGTACAAACAGATGATGGAAACGGGAATACCATAATGGCGCAATACAAAACCGACACCACCAAAGTAACCGACGAAGAGCGCCAGTATTATTATGTGCCAACGCTCGCAGAGCAAAGAGAAAAGCACCGACAAATGAAATTAAAGCAAGTGGGCACTTTTTACAAGGAAACCAATTCCATCGACAAAACCATAACATTAATTAAAACTGAATTTGAAAAAGGGGATGAAGCGACCTATAACGTGTCTGAAAACATGCTGAACATGCTTGGGTACAATTTAATGAACCAGGACAAAAATGAAGAAGCCCTAAAAATATTTACAATCAATACCGAACTCTATCCCGAAGCTGCCAATACATACGACAGCCTGGGCGAATGCTTATTAAAGCTGGGAAAAACAGGCCAAGGCATACAGGCCTATAAAAAGGCACTTGAATTAAACCCTGAAAATGACAATGCCAGGAAAATTATTGAAGCGCACCCGTAAAACTATGCCTCCCCCTTTTTAGATGCTTTTATTGCATGGTCACACGCTCTGGCGGTTAATGCCATGTAGGTAAGCGAAGGGTTTTGCGTACTTGTTGAAGTCATACAGGCACCATCGGTTACATATACGTTTTTACAGGCATGCAATTGGTTCCATTTGTTTAGCAACGATGTTTTAGGATCGTGGCCCATACGTACCCCGCCCATTTCGTGTATGTCCAAACCGGGCGCTTTATCGGGGATGTCATGGGCTTTTATGTTGGTAAATCCTGCCGCTTCGAACATTTCGGTAAACTGTTCTACGTAATCTGCAATCATTTTTTCATCGTTGTCGTCGTAATCCAAATTGATACGCAGCTGCGGAATCCCGTACTGATCGGTCTTTTCTGTATCCAGACTAAGCGTACTTTCTTCTTTCGGAATGGTTTCCCCCATCATATGCGATCCCACCCGCCAGTTTCCGTATTTCGGGCTTACCAAGTTTTGTTTTAATGCTTCTCCCAGACCCTCGGAGTCTTGAATAATCTGTCGGGATGCGCCAAAACCGGCAGCATAGCCCCTTAAAAAATCAGTTTCCTGTTTATGGATATTTCTAAAACGGGGCACATAACCGCTTGTTGGCCTTCTTCCCGTGGTGGTTTTGTCCAGGTTCCCATCGTATTCGGCGCTAATGCTTACCCGGTAATTATGAAAGGCTATGTATTTTCCTAAAAGGCCATTATCATTTCCAAGGCCGTTCGGGAAACGTTTGGACTTAGAGTTCAGTAAAATCATATTAGAATTAAATGCACTTGCATTTACAAAAATAACCGGTGCATAATATTCGGTCATTTCCTTGGTCTTCGCATCGATTACCCGTACTCCGGTAGCCTTTTCCTTTTCATCGTCATAAATAACGGAATGTACCACGGCATCGTGCTGCATGGTTAAATTTCCGGTTTTCTGGGCCCATGGAAGGGTGCTTGCATTGCTGCTAAAATAGCCGCCAAACGGACAACCACGCCTACAGAGGTCACGGGTTTGGCACATGGCCCGGCCCTGTTTCATGAAAATTTCCTTGTTTTCGGTAATATGTGCACACCGGCCATAAATTACATGGCGCTGGTTGTTGTATTTTTTGGCAACCACTTCCTTAAAATACTGTTCCGTGGCATTTAACCCCATCGACTTTAAAAATTCACCATCGGGAAGCGTTTCCAAACCATCGTATTCCCCAGAAATTCCCACAAATTTTTCTACATAGCTGTACCAAGGCGCCAAATCTTTGTAGCGGATAGGCCAATCTACTGCAAAACCATCGCGGTCGGGGCCTTCAAAATCGAAATCGCTCAACCGTTGGGTCTGCCGTGCCCAAAGCAATGATTTGCCCCCGGTTTGATAGCCCCGGATCCAATCAAAAGGCTTTTCTTGTATATAAGGCTGTTCTTTGTCTTTGGTAAAAAAATGCTGTGAATCTTCCTTAAAATTATAACACCTTGCGGCAATAGGGTTTTCCTTTTTTACATCGTATGAAACTTGGTTGGCATCCTTTACCTCCCAAGGCATTAAATTGGTGGTGGGGTAATCTTTTATATGCGTTACATTGCGGCCACGTTCCAGCACCAAGGTTTTTAAGCCTTTTTCGGTAAATTCCTTGGCAGCCCATCCCCCGCTCATTCCAGAACCGATTACAATCGCGTCGAATGTATTTTTCTTTGTACTATCTATATTAAAATTAGGCATTGATGTTTATTTTTTCGTTAGGGTCTATTGTTTTGGTTCTGTATGAAAAGGCGCCGGGAATTAATTTGTAAGGCATTAACTGCGTCATGTAATACTCGGTGTTTTTATAGCCCCAAACCGCTGTATGCTTGGTGGTATGCAAAAAGTTTGAAAGGTCTTTGTTTAAAGTTTCATCGTCCATCAGGTTTTGCAATGTTGCTAACCTTTCCTTTTTGTCCATATCAACAAAATTATCTCCATGTTTTTCCTTAACGGATGCATTAAACCCCCTTAACCCATTTAAAAAAGAGGCTTGCTGTTCTGGCGAGGCACAATCGTCCAGCATTGTCCAGACAAAATTTTGCACTTTTAGCGAAACCCCGCCCGGGGTATCGGTTTCCGGAAGTATGGTATCTATCATAGCTTCCAACAATATTTCTTCTTCTGTGGTAATTTTAAGCTTGCTAAGCACCAAAGGCACCCTTTCTTCAGAAAAATTACAGGACGGCAATAAAAAAAGCCCTCCCGTTACCAGGCCAAGGTTTCGAATAGCAGTACGTCTTTTCATGGATTTAACGTTTTAGTTTGTCATCAATCTGTTTTTCAGCACGATTAATGATAGAAGGTAAATATAAAAATAATGTTGAATAAAAGTAAAAAAGCGTTTTATTTTAACGTAATTGATGTTTATTCCAAGTATACCGTTTGGGTAAAGGCACCGTTTACCGCAACGTCCCAAACCTCTACACGCACCCATTTTTTTCCGGTCAGATCAACGGAAAACGAAAAATTCTTGGTTCCAAACGCTCTTGTATCGTCAAGGGAAATACGCTCCCTATACGTTTTTTCCCCGTCGCCAGTTACGATTTCCACAAAATGTAAGGGAAAAGTCCAATCGACCTTCATCTGTATCGTTGCTTTCTTTTTTTGGGCTCCCGATGCGGTTTGCCCGGAAGCTGAATTGTTTACCGAAAACAACGGAATTAAAATTTCCCCTGTAGTTGAAAAGAATTTTCCTTCTGTCATGGCCGTTAAAACCGGTTGCCATCCATTTTTAAAGTTTGGCAATGCGTCCATTTTTAAATAATTGATGTTCATATGGGCATACATTTCGTTTTCGTGGGCAATGGTAAAAAGATCCGACTCGGCAATTACTTTTTTCCGAAGGCCCCAATTGTTCATATCGTCCATTAAGTCGAGTACGCGAAGCCCCAACCGTCGTTGGGACAAGTCTGCCGGCATGGCCTTCCATGCGCCGCCCAAAAACCGGTCAGATTTAAAAAACACTTCCTCTTTATATGCATCGGGATATCCGGTAGAGCCTTTAATCCTCGGGTGGGCCGTCCATGCCAATCCTTTTTCCAGTTCAAGCAAACGCAACATTTCGTCTTTGTCTTTTATCCGGTATACTTTTCCATGGGTTTCATCTTCGGAGACAAAGGGTTTACCGTCTTCCCTGTTCATAACCCAATAAACAGGTTTGGGAAACAGGGCCATCCAATGTCCGCCCAGAAACTCGTTGGGCTCTTCCCCGGGGAGCAGAAGAAATGTATCGTCAGAAAGCCGCCTGCATTGTTCAAACAACGCGTCCAGTTCCAACAAGCGCTTAGGATCGGGACCTTTCGGGTGCGCCGTGTAATGGAATTCCCCTAAGTGGACAATATCGACCCCCATTTGCTTAAAAACATCCACAAATTCAGGTTTTTGCGGGACCGGTCCCCCTTTCATTACCACGTTCATTATAAATTCATTGTGAAAATGACTTGCCATTGTTTTATGGGATGGAATGGATTTGTATGTGTCGGCATGTGTATATTTTTTTACCGAGTCCAACAATGCGTCCGGGCCATCGACGCCCAGCAAACAAAAGAAATTAAGCCGTTGTTCCGTTCCCGGGGGCGCATTAAACCATGGCACATATCTATGATCGCCTTCCGGATCCTGCCGAATACCGATACCATATCCCGGGATCATTTCCCTGTAATTGGCCCCATACCAGGTAAACTTTAAGTTGAAGGCCTCATCCAAGGGGTAAAAATATTGGTGCGGAGGCGGGAAGACAGCGATTGCCCCATTTTTGGAACTGCCGATAATGGTTCGGTATTTTACGGCTGTATTTATACTTTTATCTTCAATTGACGGTTTTATTTCCTGAAACGTATGTCCATTGCCCATAAATGCAATTTTATCCCATGCTTTGGCACCAACCAGCCCGGCATCATACAGAATCGCCGTACTGTCTTTTTTGGTAGCAACCTCCGCTGCTATATTGAAAAGGGGCACGCCATTATAGATTGTTATTTCAATGTTCCCGGAAAAATCGGGTGCCGTAACTTCCCCTATTGTAATTTTAGTCCGGTTTCCGCTCTTGGTAACCTTTACCTCCTTTTTATTGAGTTCCAGCACATGTGAAGTATAGGGCCGTGTGGGCACCTTATCAAAAAAAATGGTCCATCCGTTTTCAGGCTTTAAGGTTCTTTTGCCAACATTTATTAAAAAACGGGGCTCCAATTGCGTGGCTATTTCTTTCAAATTACCATTTTCAATAATGCCGATGGAACGGAACAAAGGCTTGTTTGCTTCAAGGCTAAGTATCATTTTGGCCACATTTTTATTTGCGATGGGCCACGTCACTTCCATCTCTTTTTTCTGAAGTTTGAATTTTGTTTCGTTTTCAGCGAGATTTTCGGGTATGGAAACAGGGATTTGAGCAGTTAAAAAGAGGGTTTTTAGGAAAATAGCAATAAAAAAATAGGTTTTCATAAAGCGGTTTAATTGGTTAAAATGGTTGGTATTAATCCACTAAAATAAAAAACTATTGCCTGATAAATAGTAAGATGTACGTTTATTTTTTCGGTGAGCCTGTAACTTCTTTTTAATGGTCATTTAAAAATTGATGCTGTGTCTGCTTGGAAACGCATGGTTCGGGGCATAAAAAAATCCACCTCAAAAAAGGTGGATTTTTGAGGCATCGAGCGGATTCGAACCGCTGTACAAGGTTTTGCAGACCTCTGCCTAGCCACTCGGCCACGATGCCCTTTTACGGACGGCAAATGTAACAAAAATATCGCTTTTAATCCAAAAGAGTTTTTTATTTAATTTAAAAACTTAAAGGTTGAAACCATAAACTATCTGGCAAGTGTCATTTGTATGGTTACCTGCTCTACATTGCCGCCAATGGGCGGATTTATTTTAGAAACCTCGACCGTGGCCTGATCGGCAATAGCTATTTCTTCTAAAATCCGGTCGATAATCCGCTTGGCTACGTGTTCCAATAACTTTGACCGTATGGCCATTTCTTCTTTTACAATACGGTTTATCTGTACATAATCTACCGTGTCTTTAAGTTGATCGCTCGCCGCAGATGGCTGTAAATTGGCCTTCACCTCTACATCTACCCGATAATCACTGCCTATTTTTCCTTCTTCTACCAAACAGCCGTGATAGGCATATACCTGTATATTGGTTACTTTTATTATTCCCACACCAAATTATTTTTCTGCAAAAGTACTGCTAAAATTAGGAGTTTATAGAAACAAGATGGATGTAATTTGATATTTTGATCCATATCAACTTACAGCCTGTAACAAATTTAGCACATTTCTGTTACAAAAAATTTTGAAATTGATCCTTTGTCCTGTCCAATAGTATTTATTCTATTGGGAGATTGTATTATATGACGTGAGTTGGCCCTTAAATAATTTGCACGGCATTCCGTTAACCTCCCCCATTGGCTTGCGGGAAGCTATCGGTGCTTTTACTGAAACCCACATAAACTTTCGATGATTTAAAACAGCTTTCGACAATGTGACCTCCTCCCAAAAAATGTAGCCTTACCCAAGTTAAGACATTGCTAAATTCAACAATCTATCAGAGTGAATGACGTTCCGATCATACGAACGCATAGCTATTGGCAGCTTTATCTTACTTGTTTTTTTATCCATTCTGTCATTTCGCGTAAGGCAATAGGAGAAAATGATTCATTTAACGTTGCATATTCTTTTGGCAATCCTGTTTCACAAGTCTGAAATTGGTGATTTAAATCTGGAAGTTCTTTAATAGTTACATTTTTATTGCCTGATTCCACTAATACCTTTTTCCACATCGATAAATTTTCTTTTGCTAAAACTTGCAAATCCCTTGAGCCGTTAAGTGCAAGAACAGGACATTTCACTTTCCTTATATATACTTTCGGGTCATATCTCAAGAAATTGATCATCCACGGTCTTAATATCGAATTGACTTGTGCCGACACATACTTTTCATAGGTCATATCTTTTGGTTTATCAGGGTCGTTTTTAGATATTTCCTGGATATAGGCTATCATTTTTTCTTTCAAAACAGTATCGTTTTTATTCTGCTTTACAAGTTCAAATGCCTCTCGATTTACTTTCTGCAATCGATTTATTTTAACTTGGTCCACCCTTCTTATTTCAGCAAGGGCCCTTTGTTGGTTTAGTAAGATTTTATCTCCTGGCAGACTCGGTCCCGCCAATGAAACTATAAATGCTATAGCTGATGAATTTGAAGCTACAATAGGCGCAATTAGACCTCCTTCACTGTGACCTATCAAGCCAATATTGTTCTTTTGAATTTCTTTTCTCGTTAAAAGATAATCTAGAGCAGCACTTACATCTTCGGCAAAATCATATGAATTTGCAGCATCAAAATTCCCCTCTGATTGTCCCACTCCCCTTTTGTCGTATCTCAACACCGCAATACCGTTTTTAGTCAAATAGTTGGAAATGTCCAAAAAGGGTTTATGGTCACCAAATTCAGAATCTCTGTTATTTCTACCATTTCCACTTATTAGAATAACAGCAGGAAAAGTTGACGGTTCATTTGGTAAAGATAAAGTTCCCTTGAAGGTAATACGGTCTTTGGAATTTTCGAAAGAGACATTTTCGGAAATAGGTGAAATAAAATTCTGCTGTTCTGATTTTTTAGGGTTTTTACACCCTACAAGGGCAATAAGAAGAATTAAATTTAGGGCACTACAAATAATTTGTTTCATTGAATCACTTTATCTTGAAGATTAAATAAAACCTTTGTTGCATGCTATCAAAATTTTAATCACATTGTTGCATCTCTTATAAATAAGCCTGGGATAAATCATGGATAGTCCATGAAACGTTAAAAAGATTTTGCCAAGGAGCAATAACTGAAATCCAAAACCCCATGAAAGAAAAATACCAATCACATTGGATTGGCTCATTTATATCTTTTACGTTTTTCCCTTCTTTTTTCTTTAATCTTTAAAAAATCGGAAATTTCTTTTTCCCTTTTATTAAAGACTCTTTTAAAAAAATCTATTACAGAAATATCAAAATAATCACAGAGGTAAAATAAAGTCCTCATCTCAAAATTTGGGTTAGACTCGTTTCGGCCCATATTTGTTGTGAAACCATACTTTTGTTCGAAATCACCATTAACAAATGATTGAGATGCTTGCTTGCCTAGTCCTGAAGCAATTCCTTTCTCCTCTCTTAGCTCTTTTAGTACCATCTCTATTGAAGTGGTGTAATGTAAAATGGTTTCCTCATCAATCATACTCAAAGGAAGAGAATAAATCAAAATATTTCAACGACGTTTGTGTCGTTAAAATATTTTAATTATATTTGGTGGAGCCTTATAAGATAAAGGGCTATTTTTGTGATTCTTCTTTTAGAAAAATATTAGAAGCAATTGCTTTGAGTCTCGACTAGAAAACTGGTACTTTTTATGGAAACGAGATGATAAGTAAGTTTGCTCACGACCGCGGGCGTGGGCTCTCTTATCGTTTCCAAGGTATACCAGTACCTCTAGTCGGTAAGTTGAGTTTCACGCCTTTTTATACTAGTAATTTTAGGCTTACT
>NZ_JAZEUN010000029.1:0-45300 GCF_037029175.1 Galbibacter sp. PAP.153
TATGTATGTATGACATTTGTCATACATACAAAGAATAAGATATGCTACTTTTGATGCCACTATAGAGGACATGGGAGCTATTTGTTTCTCTATATTGTAATAATAGGGTTGAGTTAATTGTAAGTAAAAAGGCTTTGATTAAGTTCAAAGCCTTTTTTATTTCTTGGATTTGTTGAATTTTATATTGAAAGATGCCTTTTATTGTATAAAAAGTGCTTTTAATTCGGTAGCATCATTAGGTTTCATTTTGCCGGCCAGCACCAAACTTAATTGTTTTCTTCTTAAAGCGGCATCGTACCTTTCTTTTTCAAGTTTTGTTTCTGGGTTAATGGGCGGTACCGCAACAGGTTTTCCCGTATCATCTACGGCAACAAAGGTGTAAATGGCCTCGTTTGCTTTGCTTCTGTGTCCGTTTTCCCGGTCTTCAATCCAAACATCTATATAGATTTCCATGGAACTGTTAAACGCTCTGGAAACACGGGCTTCAACAGTAACTACACTTCCTAGCGGAATGGCCCTGTTAAAAGCAACATGGTTTACTGAAGCTGTAACGGTTACCCGGCGGGAATGGCGCCTGGCAGAAATACTTGCGGCACGGTCCATCCGGGCCAATAGTTCGCCCCCGAATAAATTATTTAACGGATTGGTTTCACTTGGTAAAACAAGGTCGGTCATTACCGTATGCGATTCACTGGGTGTTTTTGCTTGCATTGTTTAAATTTTATGCAAAGATATTTCCAAAAGAATGAAAAAAAGAAAATTATTCTTGTAATCTTATCCTTTCAATTATTTATTCTTTATAAAACACATTGTCTAGAAAAGAAATTATTTTTTTTAGCGGTTCAATCGCGTCTTTTTCAAAGCTGTTTCCCAAAAATTCGTTGGTGCCCGAATCCAGATAGGCATGGTTTCTCCCTTCGTAGACCCAATAGTCTACAGGTTGGCCTTCTTCTTTTAATTTGTCTACATATGCTTTTATCGATACCGGGGTTGTTGTATTGTCTTTGGAGCCTACATGGCAAAATTGTGGAGGCAATTTCCTGTCATTTGCATTAGGTACGGTATATATTGGAGATACTTTTTTGTAGTAGTCGGGATTTTCTTTTACGTTTGTGTTTTCTCCAAAAATCCCCCTCGCTTTGGCGCCTCCCATTTCCCAAAAAAAGTTTGAGGGACTTTCAAAACCATTTTTTCCATCGCCATAAGCGGCCGCATATATATCTACCGCGGGGTAACTTAAAACAGCAGCCTGAACTTGCAGCGCATTATTTTTTTTAATGGTTTCTATATTTTCTCCTTTGGGTATGTAAGTGGGGTTAAACCCAAGACTGTTGCCTTTAAAACCTGAAGCATTTAAATAATCGCTACCATTTATCACCATGGCGGCCAAGTGCCCGCCAGCGCTGTCGCCGGTAATGGCAATGGCATTCGGGTTGCCTTTGTAGGCTTCTATGTTTTCTTTTACCCATAATACGGCCCCCATGGCATCTTCTATAATCTCGTTCATGTTGGTAGTATTGTTGTTGGCGGTAAGCAACCTGTAATTTACATTGCAAATTACATAATTGGCATGCGAGGCCAGGTATTTTGACATTTCGTCCATAATGGATTTATTGTTGATAAGCCATCCGCCACCGTGGTATATAATTAAAACCGGGTAACTGTCTTTGTTGGTAGTCGGGGTATAAATATCCATAGTAAGGTCGAAACCTTTTGGGCTGGCCCATAAAATGTCTTTTTTTTCGGAAAATGAATGTATCGGGTTTTCTTGGGCAATACAAAAAGGGGCAACTGCCAAGAATAAAATTAGAATTGCTTTTTTCATTGTTTTTAGATTGGTTATACGGCTATCTAAAATACAATTTGTTTTAATATGAAGCAGGTTTTTATAAGAAGTAATGCAGTTTATCTTTATACCGCCATATAGCATGAAGCATAAAAGAATACTTACTAAAAATAAAGGCAGGACTTGAAAAATCACGAAAACTGCTAAAACCCGTTTGTGTAGCTCGTTAGTCTATTTCATCAACCAAAAGCCAAGCCTCGGGAGATTCTTCTTTTTTAACCTTGCGCAAGAAAGACAAAGCTTCGGGTACTTCGGCAAAGCTGGCATAGGTTACTTGATGCAGTCCGTATTTGTTTTCGCCTATCCGTTCGGCATCATAGCCTTTTTGCTTCAGTTGGGCAACTCTTTTATCGGCATTTTCTTCAACCCTAAAAGCACCGGCAATTACATGGTATTTAAGCGGTTGTTTTTCAAGTTTAAGCGTAATGGAAGGGATTTCCAATGGCGTAGTGTCAAAAAACGTAGCTTCTTGAATATCCTTTTCTATTTGTTGTTGAACCTGTTGTTGGGCAACCTGAACTTGGTTTGTTTGCTGTAAATCGACAAATTTATAGCCAACCGTACCCGCCGACAAAGCCAATAAGAAAATAGCCGCATATTTTAGGTAAGAAAGATTCTTCCTTCTTTCGGGAGTAAAGGCAATTGGAGCCTTGTCTTCAAGGATTTCAACTTCTTTTTTAAGTTCTTCGCGGGTAATGGCGGGAGAAACAAAAGAAGAAAACCCAAATGAAGAAGTAAGGTAATTTATATGGTAAGAAGGTTGGAACAATATTTTTTGTTCGTCGCTGTACCATAAATCGCCAATATTTTTAAGCTCTATTTTTTGGTTTTGCGCCAATGCTTTCTGCCAACCGAGAACGGCCTGTTCTATCTTTCCTGTGGCCTCCTCATAAGCAATTCCCAAAACCTCGGCGGTGTATTTGGTCAACAATCCGTCGTTGGATTTTAATTGCTCGTTAAAAGCAATGGATTTTGAAGGCGGATAGAAAGCATTCGTGGTATAATGTACTTTGGCAGGCTGGTGTTGTGTAATAAAAGAACCAAAACACGGCACGGTAACACATTCGTACCTGTATAGTAAATCGCTTATGTAATTCTCAATTCGCATACAGCAAAGATGGAAAAAAATGATGTTTAATCGAAAAATGTTTTTCAGTTTTTATTAACAGTTGTTCTTTTTCTATAAATGCGTATTGGCAATCAGCTAATTAAAAGACCGAAAGGGAATTGTTTTTTGTATATACTTCAAAGTAAAAATAGACTTTCTTATTCATGCCCGCCCTC
This sequence comes from Galbibacter sp. PAP.153, assembly GCF_037029175.1. NCBI lineage: Bacteria > Pseudomonadati > Bacteroidota > Flavobacteriia > Flavobacteriales > Flavobacteriaceae > Galbibacter > Galbibacter sp. PAP.153. The sequence continues at coordinate 3,131 of NZ_JAZEUN010000029.1, forward strand.
TAAACTCCCTTTAAAGGAAAACCGTCTCAGGTTATAAAATAATTCTTTGACTTTGAACGGTAATTATGAGAAAGTGTACATCCGGCCCACAACAAAAGGCAAAGCTTTTAAAAGAGTTTGATAACGGAAAATAGCCGCAGAAATTCGGCCGTGGACACGGTGTGAGTACGGCAGTCTGTTTAACATAAGTTCGCTGTAAGAAAATAGGTTGTTTGCCATCATAAAGAAGCAGAAATTTAGGATGCTTATGCAACTAAAATTCTGCTTAGAAAAAGAGCGGTTATGGAGAGTGTCAACGATATTCTGAAGAACCAATGTCAGATTGAACACACCAGACATTGAAGCTTCGATAACTTTATTGCAAACCTAGTTTCTGGATTAATTACCTATTCATTTTACCCCACCAAACCCAACATACATATCGGTAATATTCAAAAGAATTCAATATATCGAAACGCATGTTATTTACATTCCTTGGTATAACTTTTATAGGCTGTTTAATTAAAAATAACCTGATTAATAACCAATTTTGCTTCTTACGCGCGCCAAGGTGGCATTGGCCACTTTTTTGGCTTTTTCTGCACCAATGGCCAGTGCTTCGTCTACTTCCGTAAGATTTTCCATATAGTAGTTAAACCGTTCCCTTTCGGTAGCAAACTTATGGGTGATGAGCTCGTACAAAGCTTGCTTTGCGTGGCCGTAACCATAACCGCCTTCTTCGTAATTCTTTCTCATTTCTGCAATTTGTTCTTCCGAAGCCAATAATTTATATATACCGAATACATTGCAGGTGTCGGGATTTTTTGGCGCTTCAAGAGGTATGCTGTCCGTTTCTATGCCCATAACTTGTTTGCGCAGTTTTTTGTCCGGAAGAAAAATATTGATAATGTTGTTTCTGGATTTGCTCATTTTATGGCCATCCGTGCCGGGAATGTACATGGTTGCCTCCTGTACTTTTCCTTGGGGAATAACAAAGGTCTCGCCAATTTGAGTGTGCATCCTGGAAGCTACATCGCGTGTTATCTCTATATGCTGCATTTGGTCTTTCCCAACCGGAACTATTTCGGCATCGTACAATAAAATATCGGCGGCCATGAGCATGGGGTAGGTAAACAGTCCTGCATTTACATCATCGAGCCTGTCGGCCTTGTCTTTGAAAGAATGTGCCAAGGTGAGGCGCTGAAAAGGAAAATAGCAGCTTAAATACCAGGTAAGCTCGGCTGTTTGCGGAACGTCGCTCTGCCGGTAAAAAACCACTTTGTTGATGTCGAGCCCAAAAGCAAGCCATGCGGCGGCAACGCTGTATGTGTTGTTTTTTAACTCGCTCCCATTTTTTATTTGCGTAAGCGAATGCATATCGGCAATAAACAAAAAAGAGTCGTTTTCTGGTTGTTGCGCCAATTTTATTGCGGGAATTATCGCGCCCAACAAATTTCCCAAATGCGGGGTTCCCGTACTTTGTATGCCTGTGAGTATTCTCGCCATGTCTTTTTCTCTAGAATGGCACAAAGGTATAATGTTTTGCAAAAAGTATACAACAAATGTTTATTTTTGACTTCATGACTAAAATATTTACGCGTTTTTTTCAGCTTTTGTACCGTTTGTGGTTTTACATTTTAGTAACCATACCAATAGTTATATTTTTCCCAGTCCTTTTAATAGTGTCATCTTCCGAACGTTTGTATCCACAATTCTTTTGGATAGCCAGAAATATATGGGCCAATTTTATACTTTACGGTATGTTTTTTATTCCTTCCGTGAAAAAAGAACAAAAGCTTGAAAAAGGCAAAAGCTATATGTTGATAGCCAATCATACTTCTATGGCCGATATTATGTTGATGTTGAAAGTATCTAAAAACCCATTTGTTTTTGTGGGGAAGCGCGAATTGGCCAAAATCCCTATTTTCGGCTTTTTTTACAAGCGCGTATGTATTTTGGTAGATAGGAGCTCGGCAAGTAGCAGGACGGCCGTATACAAGAGTGCACAGCGGCGTTTAAAGCAAGGTTTGAGCGTATGTATATTTCCCGAAGGTGGTGTGCCCGACGATACTGCCGTTGTGTTGGACGAATTTAAGGACGGTGCCTTTAGGTTGGCCATAGAGCACGAAATACCCATTGTGCCCATTGTATTTTTAGACAATAAAAAGCGTTTTTCTTATGAGTTTTTTAGCGGGAGCCCGGGAAAAATGCGGGCCCGTATCCTTCCGTTTATTGAGACCAAAGGCCTGGGATCTTCTCATGGAACCGAAATAAAAAAGCAGGCAAGAACCCTGATATTCAATAAGCTTACAAAGAAAATCCCTTCCGGAGAGAAAGGGATTTAAATTCAGGTTGATTGCGTGTTATGCAATGGCAGCCCGACTAACTGTCTTAAAACTGAAAGCTCAAACCGGTATATACCCCGAGCAAATACGGGCTAAAGCCACCATCTTCCCTAGAAAATGTATTTAATTGATATTTAAACATAGGTTCGAGGTTAAACAATAACTTATTGGTGACTTGGAAATCTACGCCTACACCAATATTGGTACTAAAGCTAAGGTCGTTCAGGTTATTGGCTTCTCCAACTTCGGTTGCCATATTGTTGGTCTCGAAAGAAACTTCGTTATCGGTTAAAAACAGCGAGCTTACCCCGCCAATAATATTGACCCCAAACCTTTTATCTACCAACCGATATTTTAATTCCATGGGGATTTCCAAATAACCAAATTTTTGGTCCATACTACCCGACGACACCACTTCGTCCCTTGCCTGAATTTCGTCATTGAAATTGGCCGACGGCGTTTTTTGGTCCGATACGTTTAATGCAGTTGCAGAGTTCTTAAAGGTAATGTTTGATGTAGACTTTTCTGCACTGAAAACAGAGGGGCCAAACGAAACATTGTTTGTGGTGTAGCCCATGTTCACACTATTGATACCAGACCTCACGCTTAATCTTTTGCTTACATTATAGGCTATGTTGATACCGTAGCTCATGTTTACATCGCCGGTTTTCGAGTTGCCGGCAAAATCGGTGTTAATTGGAGAGCCTTTGCTTAGCGAATTGTAATAAATAGGGGCAACATTTGGGTTTACGCTCCACCTTGCAGGTTTTTCGCTTGTGCTCGCCAAGGTTTCTTCTTCCTTTTCTTTTTCCATTTCGTCCACATAATCCAATAGGGATTTTTTTGTGCTTGTGCTGTCGATGTCGTTCTCCTTTTCTGCGGCTTCGTCGTTATTGGTTACAGCAATGTTATTGTTATTTTTAAAGATTGTGTTATCGTCTGGAATTGCTTTTTGGTCGTCGTTTACAGGAATATTGTTTTGGGCAATTTCGGGGCTATTGCTCTTTTTTGTTCCTTCGGATGGAGCATTAAGTTTCCCGTCATGGCCAGAAGTTTTGTTTTTGTCTACCGTTTCGTTGTTTGCAACACCGTTTTGTGGTGTTTTATAGGAAGAGGATCTGATAATTTTAGAATTATCTTGGTGGCTTTCTTCCGAATTTTTTAAATCTTCATTTTCGGTTTCGGCAACAGCATCGGATGTTTCGTCTTTGGCAGAAGTGTTGTCTTGAGTCGCTGTATTTCCGTTGTCAATACTATCGTTTGTGTGGGTAATGGTATTGCCTTCTGGAAAAGTTTCCTCTGGATTGTTCCAAAATAAACCATTCAGTATAAAGAAAAGTGCCAATGCAGCAGCAGCGGCACCGCCCAGTTTCCACCATATCGGGACAATGCCTCTTTTCTTGTCTTTTTTATCAAGAGAAGCCTGTATGTCGTTCCATACATGCGATGGCGGAGCAGCTTCAAAATCTTTGAACTTCTCTTGAAATAAGCGTTCTATGTTTTTCTTGTCGTTCATTTTTAATACCAATTATACCAAAGGGTATTATTTATTTTTTGTGGGCATGTGCTTTTAAACTGAATTTACCCTGTTTTTTAATTCGTCTTCTTCAATTTTGTTTCTAAGGGCCATTTTGGCCCGGGCCAGGTTCGACTTGGATGTTCCTTCGTTTATTTGAAGCATTTCTGCAATTTCTTTATGAGAATACCCGTCGAGTACATATAAATTAAATGTCAGCCGGTACCGGTCTGGCAGTTCTTGTATAAGTTTTAAAAGATAATTTAACGAAATGTCTTCTTCTGGCAGTTCTACTTCTATATCGGCTTCCAAATTATTTGGCAATGCGTCAAGGGCACTTTCTTTTCTGTACTTTTGGAGTACGGTATTTACGGTAACCCTTTTCATCCAGCCTTCAAAAGAACCTCTAAAATTATACGTGTCTATCTTGTTAAAAATAACCATGAAGCTATCATGCAGATTATCTTCTGCCTCTGTTTTGTTGCGGGAATATTTAAGGCATACGCTAAACAATTTAGAACTGTACAGTTTGTATAGTTGTTCTTGAGCCTTTCTATTTTGCCGCTTACACTGTTTTATGAGCTGTTCTAAACTCACTCGTATAGCTGGGTTATTTTATACTTTCTATTCTTCGCCTGCTTCCTGAACAGGGACTTCGTATGTAAGGTACTCTTTTTCACCGTCTTCGTCTTCACCTACATAAAACTTAAATGTGTAGGGGTCTCTGTACCGTACTTCAAAATCAAAATTATCGGTTCCTTCAATAGCTGTCAAATCCTTACAGTCTGCTCTTTCTACAACTGCCGCAATTGCAAAGATAGTACGTTCTGTTTCACCGGTGGGGTTAAACTCAAATCCATCGTATATATGGCAATCTGTAGGGCGCAAATAAGTAAACTCGATGTTGTACATTTTTCCATATTCAAAATATTCGGGCAGGTCGGCACCTGTTATTTCGAGGGTTTCATAATGGAAATTAGCAGTATCATCATCCGAAATGTCGCAAGAACTAAAGCCAAGCAATAATAAGCAACTTAGTGTTAGCGCAAATATCTTCTTCATTATTATATAGTATTTTATTACTAGATGCTTTTTAGTGCCAAGGGTTGCGTTTGGTGGAAAAAAATTGTTTAAAACTTACTTTTGACTTTTTCTAATAATAGAAAACAGGTTAAAAAAAGCCCCGGGGATTTTAAAAATCCTCAGGGCTTTTATCTATAGGAGCTTTTTATGCTATGTATTTATAGTTTTTATGGCTTCCCTTATTTTTCCTTCAAGTTCTTCCAGTAACTCAGGATTGTCCTGTAGCAGGGTTTTAACGGCGTCACGGCCCTGTCCAAGTTTGGTGTCGCCATAACTAAACCAAGAGCCGCTCTTTTTAATAATTTCAAATTCTACGCCAAGGTCCAGGATTTCACCAATACGGGAGATTCCTTCTCCATACATAATGTCGAATTCTGTTGCCTTAAAAGGCGGGGCAACTTTGTTTTTTACCACTTTTACACGGGTTTTATTACCAGAGGCACCCCCATCGCTATCTTTTATTTGTGTTGAACGGCGAATGTCCAGCCTTACCGAGGCATAAAATTTTAAGGCATTACCACCGGTAGTGGTTTCTGGATTGCCAAACATAACGCCAATCTTTTCCCTTAACTGGTTAATAAAGACAACGGTACATTTGGTTTTACTTATGCTGGCCGTAAGCTTACGCAAGGCTTGCGACATCAAGCGGGCATGCAGCCCCATTTTAGAGTCGCCCATTTCGCCTTCGATCTCGCTTTTGGGTGTTAAGGCGGCAACAGAATCGATAATAACGATGTCAATGGCACCAGAACGTATGAGGTTGTCTGCAATTTCCAAAGCCTGCTCTCCGTGGTCTGGTTGTGAAATAATCAAATTGTCTATATCTACGCCCAGTTTTTGTGCATAAAATCTATCAAAAGCATGTTCTGCATCAATAAAGGCAGCAATGCCACCAGCTTTTTGAGCTTCAGCAATGGCATGTAAGGTGAGGGTGGTTTTTCCGGAAGACTCCGGACCGTATATTTCAACAATCCTTCCTCTTGGGTAACCGCCAACTCCCAAGGCTATATCTAGCCCAATGGACCCCGTTGGAATGGCATCAACATCTTCAACAACACTGTCGCCCATTTTCATAACAGCTCCCTTGCCATAGGTTTTATCCAGTTTGTCCAAGGTGAGCTTCAGGGCTTTTAACTTAGCATCTTTTTCCGAACTCATTTTTCTCTGTGTACTTTTATTTTTTTGATTCGTGCTAAAATACTATTTCTTTTTTCAGCATACAATTTTGCCGCGCAACCTTTTTAAATATTTTGCATCTATCCAAGAAAAGGAAGGGACGATTTAATGAAAAGCAATGTCTACGTATTAAATGTTAAATCGGCCAACCTCACAGTTGCAATTCGTTGCAATGGCAAGCTGGATGGAGGCTAGGTTCGTTGTTATGTGCAATGATGAATATTTTTTTAAATATTTTAATAACAACGAATTAGCTACGAAAAGGGTTTTGGTTTTTACCAAAGCCCTTTTTGTTTTTATTGAGGAAATTTTGAATAGCGGTTAACGATCAGGGGTTCATGGCTAAATGCTAATCGATAACTGTTGGCAGTGAATTAACACCCAATACGCATCAAAATAAAACAAACATGAAACCTTGAATTTTGAACTTGAAGCCCATTACATTATGCAACTTCTCCTTCATCGAAGTGACTAAAACTTTGAATAGTTGAACACTAAACGCTAAACCCTTCACTTGAAAACGCACCAAATTGTCAATCAAAGAAAAAAGCGTATTTTTGCAAAAAATTTCTTTTAACGTAAAACTATTGGTATAGCATGCAACTGTACAATAACTTGAGCGCAGAGGAAAGGGCAAAACTTATTGAGGAGGCGGGTAAAGACCGCTTAACAATCTCTTTCTATAAATACGCTAAAATTGGAAATCCTCAAATTTTTAGAAACCATTTATTCTTGGCCTGGAACGAACTGGATGTTCTCGGTAGGATTTATGTTGCTCACGAAGGGATTAATGCACAACTTTCGGTTCCTGCCGATTTGTTCCACGATTTTAAGGCACATATAGATTCCATTACCTTCCTGGAAAATGTACGTTTAAACATTGCTATTGAGCACGACAACTTTGCCTTTTTAAAGTTGAAGGTAAAAGTACGCGATAAAATAGTAGCCGACGGGCTTAACGACGAAACTTTTGATGTTACAAATAAAGGCGTACATGTAGATGCCATAAAGTTTAACGAACTTATAGAAGACCCAAACACGGTCTTGGTAGACATGCGCAACCATTACGAAAGCGAAATTGGCCGTTTTAAGAATGCCATTACCCCCGATGTGGATACTTTTAGGGACTCCCTGCCGATTATAGAAAAAGACCTAAAAAAACACAAAGAAGATAAAAACCTGGTCATGTACTGTACCGGGGGCATTCGCTGTGAAAAAGCCAGTGCATATTACAAACATAAAGGATTTAAAAACGTATTTCAGCTCGAAGGCGGGATTATTAATTATGTAAGACAAGTTGAAGAAAATAAACTTGAAAATAAATTTATAGGAAAAAACTTTGTGTTCGACGAGCGCCGGGCAGAACGTATTTCAGAAGATGTTATCGCGCATTGCCACCAATGCGGAAAACCATGCGATACACACGTAAATTGTGCCAATGAGGCATGCCATTTACTGTTTATTCAATGTGAAGAATGTGCCAAAAAAATGAATCATTGCTGTTCTGATGAATGCATGGACATTATTGCATTGCCTTACGAAGAACAAAAAGCCCTGAGGAAAGGGAAAGGGGTGAGCAACTTGATATTTAAAAAAGGCAGGTCCAAAGTATTGAAGTTTAAAAAGTAAATGATACAGAATAGAACAATAGGTATAATCGTGAAGATGGTGTAGCAGAAGGCATTCCGAATTGAAACGGAAAAAAGAAACCCGATAAAATTTCTGGGCAATACCCAGAAAAACCATTAACTTATAACTATTCTCTATTAACTAATTTGAAAATAGTATCTTTACGATACTAAAAAAGTATTTATGAACCTAAACCGAAGAAATTGCAGCGGCAAACTTTGGTTCAATATATAAGATTATGGGATGTAGCAGTTGTTCAACCGGGAAGGGTGGGCAACCTCGTGGGTGTAAGAATAACGGTACTTGCGGAACCGATGGTTGTAATAAACTTACCGTTTTTGATTGGCTTTCTAATATGTCGTTACCCAATGGCCATGAGCCTTTCGATTGTGTAGAAGTACGATTTAAAAATAGTAGAAAAGAGTTTTTTAGAAATAAAGAAAACCTGACCCTTTCCATTGGGGATATCGTGGCCACCGAGTCTTCCCCGGGGCACGACGTAGGGGTGGTTACTTTGGTGGGCGAATTGGTAAAGGTGCAAATGAAAAAGAAAAAGGTAGATTATACCGATGAAAACCTGCCTAAAATCTACCGAAAAGCTTCTCAAAAAGATATCGACATCTGGCAAACGGCACGCGGTCGCGAACCCGAAGTACAAAAAAGATCGCGGGAGCTGGCAATACAGCTTCAGTTGCAAATGAAAATCTCCGATGTAGAATTTCAGGGCGATGGATCAAAGGCTACCTTTTATTATACCGCCGAGGAACGTGTAGATTTCCGCCAGCTTATAAAAGACATGGCACGGGCTTTTAGTACCCGCATAGAAATGCGCCAAATAGGCTATCGTCAGGAAGCGGCCCGTTTGGGCGGAATTGGTTCCTGCGGGAGGGAATTGTGCTGTTCTACCTGGCTAACCGATTTTAGGTCGGTAAACACCGCATCGGCACGTTACCAGCAATTGTCCTTAAATCCCCAAAAACTTGCGGGGCAGTGCGGAAAACTAAAATGTTGCCTTAATTACGAACTGGACGCATACCTGGATGCGCTTAAAGATTTTCCCAACCAAGAAGAACGCCTAAAAACCAAAAAAGGCGAAGCCATTTGTCAAAAAATAGACATCTTTAAAGGCCTTTTATGGTATGCATACGAAGGAGAATGGGCAAATTGGTTTGTACTAACCACGGGACAGGTAAAAGAGATAATCGCTAAAAACAAGAAAAAAGAAACCGTTACCAGCCTTGAAGAATATGCATTAGATCTCTCCGTAGATACTAAAACAGAGTTTGAGAACGTTGTAGGTCAGGATAGTTTAACACGTTTCGACAGGCCCAAAGGACAGAGAAGGCAAAAGAAAAACAAGAAGAAACGCAACAACAATAAAAGGAAAAGATCTAGGAATGTATAAAAGGCTCATTTCTTTATTTCTTATAATATTCATAGTTGCCGCATGCAATTCCAATGCCGTTTATGGCGAGTACAAAGCAGTAAAAGGAAGTTGGGGCAAAGGCGAAAAAGTTGACTTCACTTTTGTGCCTCCCGATTCCCTAAATGCGTACAATGTTTTCATCAACTTAAGAAACGATGAAAAATATCCTTTTAGTAATTTGTTTTTAATAGTTAATTTGGACTTTCCAAATGGAAAAACCGTTTCCGATACTTTAGAGTACGAAATGGCAAAACCTAATGGCGAATGGCTTGGAAAAGGTTTTTCTTCCGTTAAGGAAAACAAACTGTTTTACAAAGAAAATGTTGTATTCCCCACAATGGGCACCTACCGCATAGCAATAGAGCATGCCATGCGTAAAAACGGCAATGTAAGCGGGGTTCCGTCCTTGAAGGGAATTACAGACATTGGTATAAGTATTGAAAAATCAGCTGAAAAATAAAATGGCAAAAAAAGCGACAAATAAAAAAACAAAAAAGAACGATCAAGGGTTTAAAAAATATATTCTTTGGTTCTGGAGAATCTTTGCAGCAGGCATCCTTTTTGTAGTGCTTATATTTTTATTGGCCTCTTGGGGCGTTTTCGGGAAATTGCCTTCATTTGAAATCTTGGAAAACCCACAAACAAACTTAGCTTCCGAAGTTATTTCTGCCGATGGGAAAACCTTGGGAAAATACTATTTAAACGACAACAGGACGCCTGTAAATTTTGAAGAACTCCCAAAGCATCTGGTAAATGCATTGGTGGCCACCGAAGACGAGCGCTATTACGACCATTCCGGAATTGATGCTTGGGGAACCTTGCGGGCCGCCGTATTTTTGGGAACACGTGGCGGGGCGAGTACCATCTCGCAACAATTGGCAAAACAATTGTTTACCGAACAGGTTTCTTCTAATATTCTGGAAAGGATCATTCAAAAAATAAAAGAATGGATTATTGCGGTACGATTGGAACGGCAATATACCAAACAGGAAATTATTGCCATGTATTTTAATATATACGATTTTGGCAATAATGCCGATGGTATCCGTTCGGCAGCACGTATTTATTTTGGTAAGGAACCCGGGGAGCTCGACGTTGAAGAATCGGCTATGTTGGTTGGGATGTTTAAAAACTCGTCGTTGTATAATCCCAGAAGAAACGAAAAAGGGGTAACCAACCGCAGGAATGTGGTGCTCAACCAAATGTACAAAAACGACTTTATAGACGAAACAGCCCTCGATACATTAAAAGCATTGCCTTTGGATATAGATTACCATCCGGAATCGCACCGCGAAGGAATTGCAACTTATTTTAGGATGTACTTAAGAGATTGGTTGAAAGATTGGGCAAGCGACCCCGAAAATTACCGTCCCGACGGAGAAAAATACAATATTTACCTTGACGGACTTAAAATTTTCACCACCATAGATTCGCGTATGCAAGCCTATGCCGAGCAAGCCGTACAAGAGCACATGAAGCGCTTACAGGCCGAGTTTTTCGTGCAGAATACAGACAAACGCAACCCAACGGCTCCATTTCTGGACCTTACGCCCGAACAAATACAAAGAACATACGATCACTCCATGAAACAATCTGAGCGTTGGAGGCATATGCGCGACGATCTGGGCAAATCTACAGAAGAAATCATGGCCTCTTTTAAAGAGAAAATCCCCATGGAAGTCTTTACTTGGAAAGGGGAGAAAGATACCGTGATGTCGCCACTGGATTCCATAAAATACTACAAGTATTTTTTACGTACCGGAATGATGTCCATGGACCCACAGTCTGGCCATGTAAAAGCTTGGGTTGGCGGAATTAATTACAAGCATTTTCAATACGACCAGGTAAAACAGGGGCGCCGTCAGGCAGGTTCAACCTTCAAACCTTTTGTATATGCCACCGCCATCGACCAATTGCACTTATCGCCTTGCGATGAGCTGCCCGATATTTACACCTGTATTGAAGCCAATAAATATGGAAATATAGAACCTTGGTGCCCAAAAAATTCCGATGGGAAATATTCAGGAGATATGTATACCTTAAAATATGCCTTGGCAAATTCAGTGAACACCATTACGGCCAGATTAATGGATAAAGTGGGGCCACAGCCCGTAGTGAGCTTAATAAAGCGGATGGGCGTTGAAGCACCTATACTCCCGGTACCTTCCATTGCCCTTGGAACGCCCGATATCTCTGTTTATGAGATGGTAGGGGCATTTGGTACGTTTGCCAATCAAGGGGTGTATGTTAAACCGGTCATGATTACCCGAATTGAGGATAAAAACGGCACGGTTTTATACGAATCGGTCCCCGAAACCCGTGATGTATTGAGCAAAGAAGTGGCCTATACCACGGTGAAATTAATGGAAGGGGTTACCGAATCTGGTTCCGGTGCGCGTTTACGGGGTAGCTGGGCCAAAAACCAAACCATGTATAAAGAAATTATAACAGGTTATCCATACGAATTTACAAACCCGATTGCAGGAAAAACGGGAACCACACAAAACCAAAGTGACGGTTGGTTTATGGGCATGGTGCCCAACCTAGTTACCGGAGTTTGGGTCGGTGGTGAAGACAGGGCCACCCATTTTGCCGGGATCCGTTATGGTCAAGGAGCCAGCATGGCATTGCCCATTTGGGGGCTGTACATGAAAAAATGCTATGCAGATGAAGATTTGGATGTTTCCAAAGATGATTTTGAGCGTCCGGAAGATCTGTCCATACGTGTAGATTGCAGTCAACCTGCCGAAGAAAGCAAAGATTCGTTAAAAATAGATTACAACGAAGGCGTTGATATCGACTTTTAAACCTGTGTTCGATTATTTTGATTTTTTAATAATAATCGGACCCAGATTTTAAGTTGTATTCTTTTATAAAATGTTTTCGGGTATACGGTACAACCATATAGGCTGTTGTTATGCCTAAAATGTTTTCCGTTATCAATGTATAATTGTCAAAGGTTCGTATCTTTATGAGGCGACAAAGAAAAGACATGAAAACGTTATTAATTGTAGATGTACAAAACGATTTTTGTACTGGCGGGGTTTTAGCAGCAAAAGGAGGCGAAGAAGTGGTCCCGGTAATCAATAGTATTGTTGATAAATTCGACTTGATAATCGCTTCCAAGGATTGGCACCCCAAACAAACAAAGCATTTCAACAAATGGCCGCCACATTGTGTCCAGCATACATACGGTGCCGCATTTCACACCGACCTGAACATTGATAAAATAGACCAGATATTTTTTAAGGGAACAGGCACCTTGGACGATGGCTATTCTGCTTTTGAAGCCACGAATGTGAATATGTACGAATATTTAAGCAAACAAGAAGTAAGTCAGCTATATGTCTCCGGGATCGCAACAGATTATTGCGTGCTTTCGTCAGCTTTAGACTCGGTACAGGCCGGTTATACAACATACGTTATTACGGATGCTGTCCGGGCAGTTAACGTAAACCCAGATGATGGTGATAAAGCTTTACAGCAAATGAAGGATGCCGGATGCATACTCATTACTTCCGAAAACATATGAAATGCCCATAACAAAATTTTAGATGCCAACCGAAATGATAATTAGGGGTATTCCATCTGACCATTAAAAAAAATAAATAAAATAGTAACAGATGAAGCCGTTCTCTAGAATAGTCACCTTCTTTTTATTTTTCCTCACAACAGTTTCATACAATTATGCACAACAGCGCGTTAGGGATTATGGTATTCAAATAGGCGTCATCCCAACAGGAAAGCACAACGCTATTATTGATGTTAAAGGGGTTAAAGTTGGGCATGTTACCATAGAAAAAGACGATTCCGTTCACACTGGCGTAACGGCGATTCTTCCGCATGGCGGCAATATTTTTCAGGAAAAAGTTCCCGCTGCCATTTTTGTGGGCAATGGTTTTGGAAAGTTGGCCGGAAGCACTCAAATTGAGGAGCTTGGCACTATTGAAACCCCTATAATTTTAACCAATACGCTTAATGTTGGCACAGCGGTCGAAGCTGTTGTAAAATATACATTACAACAAAAGGACAACGAAAATGTACGTTCGGTCAATGCAGTGGTAGGCGAAACCAATGATGGTTATTTAAACGATATCCGTGGTATGCACGTAACACATAATGAGGTGCTTGAAGCCATAGAAACTGCTTCAGAAGCCAATACAACAGAAGGGAGCATCGGTGCCGGAACCGGGACTATTTGCTTTGGCTATAAAGGGGGCATAGGCACATCTTCCAGAAAATTGCCCGGAAATTTAGGGGGCTATACCATAGGTGTTATGGTACAAACCAATTTTGGAGGGGTTTTGCAAATAGCCGGCATCAATATAGGGAAAAAACTGGGGAATTTCTCCTTTAGCAACCAACTTTTAAACAATGTAGATGGTTCTTGTATGGTTGTAGTGGCCACAGATGCGCCTTTGACCGATAGAAACTTAAAACGCCTGGCAAAAAGAGCTTTTATGGGCTTGGCAAAAACCGGGGGCATCGCTTCAAACGGGAGTGGCGATTACATAATTGCCTTTTCTACGTCCAAACAAGTGCGCGTGCCCTATAAGTCTATTCCGCTATTAAAACAAGAAGTAGTTTCCAACGATTATATGTCGCCCCTATTTATGGCTGCCATTGAAGCCACCGAAGAAGCCATTTTAAATTCCCTTTTTATGGGGGAAACCACCACTGGAAAAGACGGAAGGATTATAAAAGCATTGCCCGTGCCCAAGGTTATATCTATTTTAAAAGCGCATAAGTTAATCGAGGAGTAATACCGCAAAGTAGGAGACTTTGTGGAGCTAGAGAAATAACAAACCTTAATGAAAAATCAAAAATTTCCGGACCACAAAGCATATGATATGCGTATAAATTAATAGCAGGGAAATGATTTTCTTTGTCAAGGACATCAAAAACATATAAAAACATCTTCAATTTGTGTAGTATATATTTCAATTTTGTTGAAATATTCGTAATTTTCCGGTAAAATATTGATAAATGATTAACAAGAAGGTAAAATCGGTAACAGAAGCCGTGAATGGCGTAAAAGACGGTATGACTTTTATGCTGGGCGGGTTTGGGTTGTGTGGAATCCCAGAGAATTGTATTCAGCAATTGGTAAAACTCAACATAAAGGACCTTACCTGTATCTCGAACAATGCCGGGGTAGACGATTTTGGCCTCGGGCTCCTGCTACAAAAACATCAAATAAAAAAAATGATTTCTTCTTATGTAGGCGAAAACGATGAATTTGAACGTCAGATGCTTAGCGGAGAACTGGATGTAGAGCTTATTCCGCAGGGAACATTAGCCGAGCGTTGCCGCGCAGCACAAGCTGGAATTCCTGCTTTTTATACCCCCGCCGGTTATGGGACCGAGGTTGCCGATGGCAAAGAAACAAGGGAGTTTAATGGTAAGCATTACGTACTCGAACATGCGTTTAAAGCAGATTTTGCCTTTGTAAAAGCATGGAAGGGAGACGAAGCCGGAAACATTATCTTTAAGGGGACCGCCCGTAATTTCAATCCCGTAATGTGCGGTGCAGCCAAAACTACAGTTGTTGAGGTAGAAGAACTGGTGCCTGCCGGAAGTTTAGACCCCAACCAGATTCATGTCCCCGGAATATTCGTGCAGCGAATCTATGAAGGCGCCAAGTACGAAAAGCGAATCGAGCAACGAACCGTTAGGAAAAAAAGTTAATCGGATAATTAGAAAATGAAATAATTTGATGATGAGATGAATCGAGAATAGCATAAAGGGAATCTTCAAATTAACACACCAATGAATTAATTATGGGTTTAAGTAAAGAACAAATAGCGCAACGTATCGCCAAAGAGGTAAAAGACGGATATTACGTAAACTTAGGTATTGGAATACCCACTTTAGTTGCCAATTATGTACGCGGCGATATTTCGGTTGAATTTCAAAGCGAAAACGGTGTTTTGGGCATGGGGCCTTTTCCTTTTGAAGGCGAAGAAGATGCCGATATTATTAACGCCGGGAAACAAACCATTACAACCCTGCCCGGTGCTTCTTTTTTCGATTCGGCCTTGAGTTTTGGCATGATCCGTGGGCAACATGTAGACCTTACCATTCTCGGTGCTATGGAAGTTGCTCAAAATGGCGATATTGCCAATTGGAAAATTCCCGGAAAAATGGTGAAGGGGATGGGCGGTGCCATGGATTTGGTTTCTTCGGCAGAAAATATTATCGTAGCCATGATGCATACCAACCGTGCAGGGGAATCCAAGCTGCTTCGGGAGTGTAGTTTGCCGTTAACGGGGGTTGGCTGTGTTAAAAAAATTGTTACCAACCTGGCGGTACTTGAAGTTACAAAAGAAGGCTTCTTGTTGCTAGAACGGGCACCGGGGGTTTCTGTAGACGACATAAAAGCAGTTACCGAAGGGAATTTGTTGGTTTCTGGCGAAGTCCCCGAAATGCAGGTTTAAGGCAAGACCAGATACATCCAGTTTTTTACAGGCTTCAAAAGTATCAACGCTCAAACTAGCTTTAATTTGAGAGTCCAATTAATGGCGGTCGTAGCTATATAATAGTGGATATAGTGATATTTTTGTTTCTTGTGCATTTCGTCGAAATTTTAAAGCGCTTTATCTAATAATTCATTTTTTCTTCTAGATTTGTAGCCATTAACATATAGGTTTTGTTGAAACATACTACATAAATTATTTTACAACAATTTTGATATGGTTCACAACAAAAAAGTGCAATTTCAATTAATATGATTTAAGTTTATTATCCCAATATTAATTAATGATACAATCACCTACTTAAACTATTTGTGCATATGAGAGATTATACTTTAACCTACGAAGACAACCAACAAAGTCAATCGATTTTTAATATTTTAAGTGATAATATTAAAGGAACGATTATACTAATGAAAAGTTTAATGTTAATTGCAAAAAAACTTTTAATGTTCTAAAAGCCCCATTTTAAGAACAAGCCCCAAAGTTTTTGCTAAGAAGTTAAAAAAGGAGACAGCTTTTAAAGCCTGTCTCCTTTTTATAATAATCGAACTCAGGTTTAAAGAAGTTCTTTTAGTATTTTTGCCGCTTTAATTCTAAAGTGTTTAAAGTGGTTTCCCGGTACATAAGCTTAACAATCTATCTTTTTATTGTATTTATTCATTTTATCTATATCGGGGCTATTTTGTTTGATAATGCAGATAGTTATTATTTAATTGCTGCCATAGTTAGTATGGTATTGCTAATGACTATTTTTCATTATAAAGTCCCTTTAAAACATAATGCCGATCTGTATGAAGATTTTTATTTAATCTTATTTGTAGTATTGGGGGCGTTTGCCGCGAAATATATACAAGTTATAGCTAATTTCAACAGTGTTTTGGCGGTTTCGTTAATTGGGCTGTTATCGTCTTACATTCCAAACCTCAATAAGCAGAACAATTCTTTGAAAGATATTCCACCGGCCATATATTGTGGTGCCTTTATAGCGATGTCCAACGACGTCGTTGCTTTCAATTGGGTTTTTATATGCATAGCATCGGCTGTATCCGGAATTTTATTGATTGTCTCCAAAAGCGTATTTAAGGGCGTAGGCGGAAAATTGGGCACCATTGCTTTTGCCGGGGTGGTATGTACTTCGTTTTTGTTTCTTTTAATTTATAACTAAAACTAAACAGTTTCATGGAAACCTTTATTGTATTGTTAACGGGTATTTTTGGGGCAACAATTACTTTTTTTATCAATTGCTATTTAGCATATGGACCTGTGCGGTCTTCCTCTATAGCATCGTTGGCAACGGCCTTGTTTTTTTATGCTTTCCCCAATTTGTTTCCCGATTTTTATACACATACAGTTCCTTTGGTTTTTATTGGAGGTTCTTTTATCGGGATGGTTTCATACAGGGTTATGAAGAATGTATGGCTTGTTCCGCTGTCCGGGCTTGTATTCTCCTTTTTTTATATCAATTCCGCGTCTTTTTTTTCAGGTTATGGCGGGGCATTGGGTACAGCGGCATGTATTTCTATAATTGTTGTCCTTGGGTTTTATAGAATTTTACGATTGTTTAAGTTGAGGTATAAAAAACAACGCTCTCTTTGATGGATTGCCAGATAATCAATTACGCTTGAGGAAACAATCATTTTGATTGATTACGGATTTTATTATTGGGTATTATTCATTTTTTATTGTTAGATATTGAGTATCATTTAATTTTTTAATAAAAAAAATGTATTATTGTTCATCGAACCATCAAACTTTAAAATAATGGTCAATACTTCAAATGATGCTTATTGGAAAGAAAATTTAAAATACTTGTTTGTTTTATTGTGCATCTGGTTTATTGTTTCCTTTGGTTTCGGCATACTTCTGGTCGATACGTTAAACCAAATCAAGATCGGTGGTTTTAAATTAGGGTTTTGGTTTGCCCAGCAAGGTTCCATTTATGTTTTTATCCTCTTAATTCTAATCTATGTAATCCTAATGAATAGATTGGACAAAAAATACAACCTTAACGAATAAGCTTTTTTATGTCAGTTCAACTACTAACCTATGTCCTTGTTGGAATTACCTTTGCCCTTTATATTGGAATAGCCATTTGGAGCCGGGCAGGTTCTACCAAAGATTTTTATGTGGCCGGAGGAGGTGTTTCCCCATTGGCGAACGGTATGGCCACAGCAGCCGATTGGATGTCGGCAGCCTCTTTTATTTCCATGGCTGGAATTATTTCGTTCTCCGGATATGACGGTTCGGTCTTTTTAATGGGCTGGACAGGCGGTTATGTGCTCCTTGCGCTTTTATTGGCACCTTATCTTCGTAAATTCGGAAAGTTTACAGTGCCCGATTTTATAGGCGATAGGTATTATTCTAAAACCGCACGTTTGGTGGCGGTTATTTGTGCTTTGTTTGTTTCGTTCACCTATATCGCCGGGCAAATGCGTGGTGTAGGCGTGGTTTTCTCCCGCTTCTTAGAAGTTGAGGTCAATACAGGAGTATATGTTGGCATGGGCATTGTATTGTTTTATGCGGTTTTGGGTGGAATGAAAGGTATTACCTATACACAAGTAGCACAGTATTGTGTAATGATATTTGCTTTTATGGTCCCGGCTATTTTTATTTCCATACAAATGACGGGAAACCCGGTTCCGCAATTTGGTTTTGGAGATCGGGCACACGACGGGGTTTATTTATTGGATAAATTGGACGGGCTGCAACAGGAATTAGGATTTCATGAATATACTTCGGGAAGTAAATCTACATTGGATGTATTTTTAATTACCGCCGCCTTAATGATGGGTACCGCAGGATTGCCGCATGTAATTGTTCGGTTTTTTACAGTACCAAAGGTAAAAGACGCACGTAAATCGGCTTTGTATGCGCTTATCTTTATTGCTATTTTGTACACCACTGCACCCGCCATTGCTGTTTTTGCACGAACCAATTTAATTGAAACCGTAAGCGGAAAATCATATAGTGATATGCCCGAATGGTTTACCAAATGGGAAAAAACAGGGCTGCTTTCTTTTGAAGACAAAAACAACGATGGCAACATTCAATACCTTGCCGATGCATCTAAAAACGAATTGACCATTGACCGTGATATCATGGTTTTGGCAAATCCGGAAATTGCCCGCCTGCCCAATTGGGTAATCGCCTTGGTTGCCGCCGGGGGCATGGCCGCAGCCTTATCTACCGCAGCAGGGTTGTTATTGGTTATTTCGTCATCCATATCGCACGATTTGCTTAAAAAGATGGTGATGCCCCAAATTACAGAAAAACAGGAATTGTGGGCAGCCAGGGCTTCTTCTTTTGTAGCTGTTTGTGTGGCGGGATATTTTGGTATTCATCCGCCGGGTTTTGTGGCTTCGGTTGTTGCATTGGCTTTTGGGCTGGCCGCGGCTTCGTTTTTTCCGGCCATTGTTTTGGGGATTTTTTCAAAGCGGATAAACAAAGAAGGTGCCATTTCCGGAATGATAATGGGCTTGGGCATTACCCTTTATTATATTGCAAGGTTCAAGTTGAATTGGATTGGTTCGGTAGCAACTTCAGGAAAGGAAAATTGGTGGTTTGGTATTTCCCCGGAAGGTTTTGGAACTGTTGGGATGTTTATGAACTTTATTGTAGCCATTGTTGTATCGAAGTTTACCAAACAACCTCCGCAGGAAATCGTGGATATTGTTGAAAATGTTAGGATTCCAAAAGGGGCGGGGCAGGCGCAAACGCATTGAAAAACCCTTTGTATACACAAAGGGTTTGGTTATTGTAATCAAAAAAGATGTTTTACTTCTTCAAACTGGCCGAAAGATATTCCCTGTTCATTCGGGCAATATTTTCCAACGAAATTCCTTTCGGGCATTCAATTTCACAGGCTCCGGTGTTGGAGCAATTTCCAAAACCTTCCTCGTCCATTTGTTTCACCATGTTTAGTACGCGGTCGGTTGCTTCAATTTGTCCTTGAGGCAACAAAGCAAATTGCGATACCTTGGCTGCTGTAAACAGCATGGCGCTTGCATTTTTACAAGCAGCTACACATGCGCCACAGCCAATACAGGTGGCCGCGTTAAACGATTTATCGGCATCATCCTTATTAACAGGAATGGAATTGGCATCAATGGTATTTCCGGAAGTATTAACAGAAATAAATCCGCCTGCTTGCTGTATCCGGTCGAACGAACTTCTGTCAACAATTAAATCTTTAATTACCGGAAAAGCAGTTGCCCTAAAAGGCTCGATGGTAATGGTGTCGCCGTCTTTAAACATGCGCATATGCAATTGGCAGGTAGTTACGCCTCTGTCGGGGCCATGTGGTTCCCCGTTAATTTGAAGCGAGCAGGCCCCGCAAATTCCTTCGCGGCAATCATGGTCGAATTCAACAGGCTCTTCACCTTTTGAAATCAATTCTTCATTTAAAACATCCAGCATTTCTAAGAAAGACATATCTTCTTCTATACCTGCAATTGGGTATTCAACCATCTTTCCTTTGGTGTTGGCATCTTTTTGACGCCATATTTTTAGCTTTAAATTCATACTTTTTGAGTATTGAGTATTAAGTATTGAGTATTGAAAGTTAATCTAACATCTCATATCTCACTACTTATATCTATTTATAACTTCTCGTTTTAAGCTCAATATTTTTATATTCCAAATTTTCTTTATGCAATACGGCATCGCTTGGAGCTCCTTTGTATTCCCATGCGGCTACATATTTAAAGTTCTCGTCGTCACGCTTGGCTTCTCCTTCTTCGGTTTGATATTCTTCCCTAAAGTGACCTCCGCAAGATTCATTTCGGTGTAAAGCATCTTTGGCAAACAATTCTCCTAATTCAAGAAAATCGGCTACGCGCAATGCTTTTTCCAGCTCGCTGTTTTTACTATTGGCAGAACCGGGAATCAATACATTTTTATGGAAATCCTCGCGAAGCTCACGAATTTCGGTAATTGCTTCCTCCAAGCCTTTCGCATTTCTGGCCATTCCACATTTGTTCCACATAATCTTACCGAGTTTTTTGTGGTAATGGTCTACAGAATGTTTTCCTTTATTGGCAACCAGTTTTTCTATTTGATCTTTCACCGCTTTTTCGGCAGCTTCAAATTCGGGAGATTCTGTTGATATTTTTCCGGTTCTAATGTCCTGCGACAAGTAATCGCCAATGGTGTATGGTAACACAAAATAACCATCGGCCAGACCTTGCATGAGTGCAGATGCCCCTAAACGGTTTGCGCCGTGATCGGAGAAGTTGGCCTCTCCGGCGGCGTAGCAACCAGGAATGGTGGTCATTAAATTGTAATCTACCCAAATTCCGCCCATGGTATAATGCACGGCGGGATATATTTTCATGGGTGTTTTGTACGGATTCTCGTCCACTATTTTTTCGTACATCTGGAAAAGGTTCCCATATTTGTTTTCAATTACCTTTTCGCCCAGTTCCCTCATTTCTGTTTCACTGGGATTGTGATTTCCGTGAATGGCGGCCTGCTCTTTTCCATAGCGCATAATTGCCGATGCAAAATCTAAAAACACGGCTTCTCCTGTCTTGTTTACGCCAAACCCGGCATCGCAACGTTCTTTGGCGGCCCTGGAGGCCACATCGCGGGGAACAAGGTTACCAAAAGATGGGTATCTTCTTTCAAGGTAATAATCTCTATCTTCTTCGGCCAATTCGGTAGGTTTTAATTTTCCTTGACGGATGGCTTCTGCATCTTCTTTTTTCTTAGGAACCCAAATTCTACCATCGTTACGAAGGGATTCTGACATCAGTGTTAATTTTGATTGATGATCTCCTGAAACGGGAATACAAGTTGGGTGGATTTGCGTGTAGCACGGGTTGGCAAAATAGGCTCCTTTTTTATGTATTTTCCAAGAAGCGGTTACATTGCTTCCCATGGCGTTTGTAGAAAGGAAAAATACGTTTCCGTACCCTCCCGATGCAACAACCACGGCATGTGCTGCATGGCGTTCTATTTCTCCGGTTACGAGGTTTCTTGCAATGATCCCTCTGGCTTTTCCGTCAACAATAACCAAATCGAGCATTTCGTGGCGGTTATACGATTGTATTTTACCACGGTTTATTTGTCGGTTCATCGCGGCATAGGCGCCCAATAAGAGTTGTTGGCCCGTTTGTCCTTTAGCATAAAAAGTTCTGGAAACCAATACACCACCAAACGAGCGGTTATCTAGCAACCCGCCATATTCGCGGGCAAAGGGAACACCTTGCGCTACACATTGGTCGATTATATTGGCAGAAACTTCGGCCAAACGGTATACATTGGCCTCACGCGAACGGTAATCGCCTCCTTTTACCGTGTCGTAAAACAAGCGGTAAATAGAATCGCCATCACCTTGGTAATTTTTTGCGGCGTTAATTCCCCCTTGGGCGGCAATAGAGTGCGCACGGCGTGGCGAGTCTTGATAGCAAAATGTCTTTACATTATAGCCAAGCTCTGCCAATGTTGCTGCTGCCGAACCTCCCGCCAATCCGGTTCCAACAACAATAACATCAATGTTACGTTTATTGGCCGGATTTACCAGGTTGATTTTATTTTTATGATTGACCCACTTATTAGCTAAATCGCCTTGTGGTATGTTTGAATCGAATACTGCCATAACTACCTCTTTTTAATGATTGAAATGATGGAAAAGTGCAATGAAAATAAATCCTAATGGAATGATAATCGCAAAATACTTTCCAAAAGTTTTAAGTGCCGGCGTGAACTTGTTGTTAAACCCAACCGATTGAAAAGCCGATTGAAATCCATGAAGCAAGTGCAATGCCAATAATACAAATGCAACCACATATGCGCCAACCCGTATTGGATTGTGAAATTTTTCCACCAATTCATGATAATACCTAGTTGGATCTTCTGGATTAAACTGAATGTATTTGTAATTCAATTCCGGTAACCAAAAATCAATAAAATGAAGTACGAGGAAGGCTAAAATAACCAAGCCGCTATAAATCATGTTTCTCGAAACCCAAGTAGTATTTGTGCTTCCCTTGAAACTGGCATATTTTATGTTCCTGGCTTTTTTGTTCTTTATTTCAAGGATAAAACCCATAACAAAGTGAAAAACCACAGCAAAAATCAAAATGGGTTGCATTACAAACTGTATCAAGATATTGGTTCCCATAAAATGAGACAGTTCATTAAAGGTATTTTCGCTGATTACAGATGTGAAATTGATAATAAAATGCTGTAAAAGGAAGATTAATAAGAATATAGCAGAAAGTGCCATGGCAACTTTTCTGGCTATTGTTGAATTTAACATTCCGCTCATTAGAAATAATTTATTTTAATTCGTACAAAAATACAGCACGAACAAATTATTAACAAACTTTCGTTTCTGTTTTCCCTGCAATTTAGAATGAGTATAAAGTAGGGTTTGTAAAAAGTTGCTATTTAATATGAAATTAGAATGTTCTATCAGTTTATTGTTTTTTCCTGACCTAAGCTTTTTACTGAATTTGAAAATTAAATAGATTATATCGACTGCAAAGAGTATCGTTATTATTTGTCCTATGATGATTTCTGTTTTATCTCTTAACTGTGTAATAGTTGGGAAATGCCAAAATAAATTTTTTAATCGCCAACCATGCAAATGTTTTTAGGGGCGCATATAAAACTTATTAACAAGAGCATTTCCATGCTTTGTTAAATTACATCAAACTTTAATCGAAGTTTAACATCAAAACTTTCTATTCTTACTAATTTTGTCGAAATTAAAAAGTAAAATAAGGATATGAAATATGATTTGATCGACAGCAACTTATTTATAAAGAACCGTCAAAAATTTATGGCACAAATGAAATCAAAAAGTATTGCGGTTTTTAATTCCAACGATATATATCCCATTGGAGCAGACAGTACCATGCCCTTTCAGCAGGCCAGGGACTTATTTTATTTAAGTGGCGTAGATCAGGAGGAGAGTATTTTGGTGCTTTTCCCCGATGCCCATGAAGCAAAACATAAAGAAGTGTTGTTTGTTAGGGAAACCAACGAGCATATTGCAGTTTGGGAAGGCGAAAAGCTAACCAAAGAAAAGGCCCTGGAAGTAAGCGGGATTAAAACGACGTATTGGCTAAAGGAATTCGACAAAATTTTTTATGAATTAATGACCGAGGCCGAAACAGTTTATTTCAATACCAACGAACATTACCGCCAATCGGTTGAAACAGAAACACGCGAAGACCGATTTATAAAATGGTGCAAAGATAAATTCCCGGCTCATAAATGGGAAAAAAGCAATCAAATTTTACAAGAATTACGTGGCAACAAAGAGCCTCAGGAGATCAAGTTAATGCAACAGGCTTGCAATATTACCGAAAAAGCATTTAAACGGGTGTTGCAATTTACAAAACCCGGCGTTTGGGAATATGAAATTGAGGCGGAGTTTATACATGAATTTACTAGAAACCGATCTCGTGGATTTGCTTATACGCCCATAATTGCCTCTGGAAACAATGCCAATGTGTTGCATTATATCGAAAACAAAGCACAATGCAAAGAAGGAGAATTATTGTTGATCGATGCCGGAGCCGAATATGCAAACTACGCAAGCGATATGACACGGACTATTCCCGTAAGCGGAAGGTTTACCGATAGGCAAAAGCAAGTATATAATGCAGTACTTAAAGTAAAAAAGGAAGCAACAAAAATGCTGGTGCCCGGTACCATGTGGAAAGAATATCATGAAGAAGTTGGAAAATTAATGACTAGTGAATTGTTGGACCTTGGTTTGTTGGACAAAGCCGATGTGCAAAATGAAAACCCCGATTGGCCTGCTTACAAAAAGTACTTTATGCATGGCACGAGCCATCATATCGGGTTGGACACGCACGATTATGGCCCATTAAAAAAACCAATGAAAGCCAACATGGTATTTACTGTAGAACCGGGAATATATTTACCAGATGAAGGTTTTGGTATCCGTTTGGAAGATGATATGGTAATTCAGGAAAGCGGAGAACCTTTCAATTTAATGAAGAACATTCCTTTGGAAGTTGAAGAAATTGAAGAATGGATGAAAAATAAGTAGTAATTAAGGGAAGAGTGATTTGGAAAAGGGAGTAGGAAGGAACGATTGCTGTAAGAGGTGTTTTTAAAATAAGCTAAAAACACCTCCTTTTGGGGATTAAATTTCTATCCTCTAACACCAATGTTCCGCAAAGAGTTCAAAGTTTTATAATTTAACGATTAACAATTAACAATAGACTAATTCCAAATCCCTAGTCATTATGATGCTAAACTACAAAGGAACTTCTGTTTTTTATGAAGATGCGGGGCAGGGCCCGGCAGTGGTTTTGTTGCACGGATTTTTAGAAAACACGACTGTTTGGGATTCCCTGAAAGAACAATTGCTTATGCGTTATCGGGTAATTACAATAGACCTGTTGGGGCACGGAAAAACAGGATGTGTTGGTTATGTGCACACCATGGAAACAATGGCCGATGCCGTAAAAGCAGTGATAAACAAGTTAAAACTGCGCCGTATTTCATTAATCGGGCATTCCATGGGCGGTTATGTGGCCCTTGCCTATGCCGAAGCTTATCCAGATGAAGTAAAAGCCTTGATTTTGGCCAACTCAACGGCAAGTGCCGATTCGCCGGAAAAGAAAAAAAACAGGGACCGGGCCATAAAAATGGTTAAAAAAGATTATAAAAGTTTTGTGCGGATGGGAATTTCCAATCTTTTCCGCCCCAAAAACAGAAAGATTTTTTCTGAAGAAATCAAGGAGCTTAAAAAAGAGGCACTTAAAACACCGGTCCAAGGAATAGTTGCTGCATTGGAAGGGATGAAAATCCGTAAGGACAGAGAAATATTACTTCACTTTACACCCTTTGCCAAAATGATGATTATCGGTAAGAAAGACCCGGTATTATTATATGAAGATTTAAGGGCACAAGTTCAAAATACTGACATGGAAGTGGTTGAATTTCCAGATGGGCATATGAGTTTTATTGAGAACAAATCGCAATTCATCGATAAAATCAAAGTTTTTTTGAATAATATTTGATTTTTATTGGAAATATACATAAGTTAATACCGCCCATAAATTACATAACCTATGAAAACCTCAAGATCTACGATCAAGAAAGCTGTGTGTTCCATGTTTGGACATCGCTATGTGGTGTCGAAAAAAAT
The DNA here is from genome assembly GCF_037029175.1 of Galbibacter sp. PAP.153. Classification (NCBI taxonomy): domain Bacteria; kingdom Pseudomonadati; phylum Bacteroidota; class Flavobacteriia; order Flavobacteriales; family Flavobacteriaceae; genus Galbibacter; species Galbibacter sp. PAP.153. The sequence continues at coordinate 28,896 of NZ_JAZEUN010000029.1, forward strand.
CACTCCACACATTACTGAATATCAATGCAAAACATGTAAGTGTGAAATCACTACCACCGAAACCGGTCATTTAGACGTGTTGACGCCCGAATTAAAGGAAATCAACGAAACATTGGCTAAATTTTATCGTAAAAGGCACGCCTTGCAGTCGGTTGCATGATTTTTATGCTTGATTGCCCTTAAACGAATTCCAGCCACGTGCTTGAATCGCAATTTTGGTATTGGCGCGTGTTATTAAATGCATGCCTTCCTTTGCGTCGGTCATGTGGCCAATAACCGTTAAGCTGGGATTTGCCTTTATTTTAGGGTAATCGTCTTGCGAAATCGTAAAAAGCAATTCGTAATCTTCCCCGCCGCTTAATGCAACCGTGGAACTACTTATGTCGAATTCTTCACAAGTCGAGATAACCTGTGGATCCAGTGGTATTTTGTCTTCATGCAAGTTACAACCTACATTGGATTGTTTGCAGAGGTGGATAATTTCAGAAGAAAGCCCGTCGCTAATATCAATCATGGAAGTTGGCTTTACTTCAAGTTTTTTCAATAGTTCGGGAATATCTTTTCGTGCTTCCGGTTTTAGTTGCCGTTCAATAATATAGGTATATTGGTCTAGGTCCGGTTGATTTTTAGGATTTACCTGAAAAACCTGTTTTTCGCGTTCCAAAACCTGTAAGCCAAGGTAAGCACCGCCCAGATCGCCTGAAACTACTAATAAATCGTTGGGTTTGGCTCCATTTCGATAAACAATATCTTCTTCGTTGGCTTCGCCAAGGGCGGTAACCGTAATAAGCAACCCTTTGTTGGACGAAGTAGTGTCGCCGCCAACAAGGTCAACATCATATATATCGCATGCTAATTTTATTCCTGCGTACAGCTCTTCTAGAGCTTCCAGCGGAAAACGGTTGGAAATAGCAATGGAAACCGTAATCTGTGTTGCCTTTGCATTCATGGCATACACATCTGACAGGTTGACGATAACCGATTTATAACCGAGGTGCTTTAAAGGCATATAGCTTAGGTCAAAATGCACGCCTTCCACTAACAAATCTGTAGTTACAATGGTTTTTTTGCCTTTAAAATCGAGTACGGCGGCATCGTCTCCGATTCCTTTTACGGTGGTTTTGTGCTTTATGCTGAAATTTTTGGTAAGATGGTCGATCAAACCAAATTCCCCCAAATCGGAAATAGATGTGCGCTGCGGATTTTTATCTTCTATCATGCTGCAAAGATAGGCAAAGTTGTAAAGTTGCATGGTTGAAAGTTTGTAAAGTTGAGAATGGATAAAAGGTGGAATGCCTTAACCGCAACAACATGCTATATTGTATAACAAACAACTAATTTCAGGATCTCGATTCAATCATTTAATGAGGAATAGCGTATTCTCATTCAAATATCCTGTCTTGAAACTGTTCTTTTAATTCATCAAAAGTCTGTTTGGGGCTTTTACAAATAAAGATAGTCTGATATAATTTTTCTTTTTCATCCGCATAGGGATTATATACAGATTTTACCGGGATGATTTCTTCAAAATAACGCTCATAAAAATCCTTTCCATTCAGGTCTCCATCACGTAAAGCAATGGTTGTTAAGGGCATCTCTCCGCTAGGCAACCAACTATAGAAACTTCCATGTAATGAAAAGGCATTGGGCAGGCCGTACTCTTTTCCATACAGGCTTACCGCACCGGCCTGTCTGTAATGTTTGCCCCAGATAAGGGCACTTTTCTTTTCCATTTCGGGAAGGCTGTCATACACCTGTTTTAACGCCTTAAGCGTTTTGCTCCACTTTTCATTTGAAAAGCGTTCTTCAAACCGCACAGCATATCGTCCGCCTGTTACCTCCTTTTTTTCATAAGGATAGGTTTTTTTCAGATAATGTTTTAACGAAAAAACCGGCATTCCAAATGGGATGAGAAATATCCCCAAACATAGGAATAGAGTCAATGGATAAATTACCCACTTTCTTTTTGTTAATATTACATTTTCCCAAAAAACACCACCGAATGGCAAAATTGTAAGTAGGACCGGATAGAAATAATATCCTTTTCCTTGACTTAAGGACAAAAGTACAACTGACAGCAAAATCGAAAGCACGGCGGGTCTATATTTACGCATCTGAGCATGAAACATAAAAATAAACCCTACCCCCCAGACCAACAATGTCAAGGGATTTAATGATATAATAAAACGCGTAAGTACTGGTATTGGTTCCAATTGGTCCAACTGGGTCTGGTAGAGCCGATCGAACATTTTCAGGACAGGAAAGTCATTTTTATACTGCCAAATAATATTTGGGCTTATCACTAAAATGAATACGAGAATATGCCACCAGAATTTATGCCTGTACAAAGCTTGCCTTGTTGTTTTAAATATAAGGAGGGATAAAACTCCGAAAATGAAAAATACGGCATCATATTTAGTCAAGAAAGCCAATGCTGTACCAAGTGTCAAAAACCATAGGTGTCTTCTTTTAAGATAGCAGACATATTTAAGGAGAAAGTAAAAGTTTAGCACCCAAAAGAATTGGCTGAAAACCACGGGCTGGAATAGTTGTTGCGAACGCTCAAACCCCGGAGCAATAATGATACAAAGGAGGACCAAAAAAACAGCTTTTGCCTTTCCCCCCAATTCGAGAACAATTTTTGAAACCATTATCATTATTGAAATTGCCGCAAGATGAATAAATATATGATTAACAAATACGGAACTGGATTGTAGCAGGTTTTGTAAAAAAGCCAAGAGGGCAATTAATGGTGGGAACTCCATAAATCCAAAGGCAAGGTGGTTTCCCGTTTCTATGTGCAATAATTCATCCCCCTGATATCCTGAATTATAATCTGCTATTAAATGAAGTGTCAGTTTGATTACACAGAAAACAATTACAATAAATAGGGGTTTTTTAGCCATCTGTTAATTTGGTATGATTTTATGAATTTATGCACATAGATTTAGATTAACGAAGTTACGGGATTAAAATGAATGTTTTTCGATTTAGGATTGCCTTTATGTTCCGTTTGAAATCACAGCCCATCTTATTACGGCTTGCAATTTTTAGGTTTACCCCATGTTTCTTGATTTGAAATATAAAATGTTTGTTGGAACTTCTGTAATGGAAATAAGTTACTGATGTCCTTTCTTGTTTAACTTTCTTTGTTGTTTAAATTGGTGGACAGAACCAATTATAAATAGAACGAAAAGCACAAGAAGCGTTTTCCCGATTAACGGGTCTGTTGGTCCGTTAGCTAATGGCCGTCCAACGGGAATACGATTAAGCGTCTCGTTAACCGTTGGTGCCCAAGATAAGAAAAAGCTAAAGGACAGAAGGAAATTTTCCATATAACGAAACCTGTTATTTCCTGTTTTTTTAGCGTGTAGGTAATAACCTGCCAATACCAGCACTACAATGAATAAGGCAAATATATGCCCGGGGTTAAAGCCCCCATGATTAAATATGCCCAATGCTGTTAATGACGTTACAATTGTTGTATAGAAGTATATCTTACCAGTAATATGTGTTAAATTTACTTTACCAAACCGTGCATAAGAAATAACTGCGGCAATAATGGCAATGATGCCTATGAACGTATGAAAAATACCTAAATTAGATAATCCCATTTTTTTCTGTTTTAAATTAATATTGGTTTTATTATACTAAACTTGCCTCTGAACTTATAGGTATTTTTAATGCCTGAGAAATCAAGCAGTTTTGCTCTGCTTCTTTAGCGATGGTTTCAAATTCCTCTGTACTTATCCCTGGAACGGAACCTGAAATTGAAAGATGAATTCTGGAAATATTAAGGTTTTCCATCGTTAAAATGGCTTCCGTATCCAATGATTTGGGTGATAATCCTTTCTCTGTTAGTGCAAAACTAACGGCCATAGTAAAACATCCTGCATGTGCTGCTGCCAACAATTCTTCTGGATTGGTTCCTTTCTCTTCGCCTAAGAAGCGGGTTTTAAAGCTGTAGTTTGTTTTGTATAATGTTTCAGATTGTGTTGTTAAATCTCCTTTGCCTTCTTTTGCATTACCTGTCCAATGTGCTTTTGCTGTACGTTTCATTTCTTTTTAATTTTTATATTATAATGCCATTATTGACAATACAAAGGTTAAAAAGATTGAAAGAGGGGATTTAGAGAATCAGTTCAATTATTTGTCAATTTGGTTCAGGCGATAATTAGTGGGCGTACTATGGAATTTATCGTTAAAACTTTTGGTGAAATTTGCCAAATCATTAAATCCACAATCAAAAGCAATGTCAGAAATACGTTGGTCAGAAGCCAAAAGGAGTTCAGCTGCCTTTTCAAGTTTTTTGTTCCTAATATAATTTGCAGGGGTGTCATTGTATAATTTTGTAAATTCCCGTTTGAATGAAGAAACGCTCAAGTTGGTTTGTTGTGCTAATTTTTCTACCGTCAATTGAGAAAAAAGATTTGCTTCAATAATTTGTTTGAAAGTATAGGTTCTCGGTGAAAAAAGTTGAGATAATATGACCTGTATGGTTTCTGCTTCTTGTGTTTGCGATAATAGGAGGATAATTTCCTTCAACTTCAAAACCAGAACTTCGTCATTGACAAGAGAAGGGTTTTCAAAGTAAAAAAGAAGACCTTCAATATATTTTTGAATTAAGAAGTCATTATTGACCTTTCCGCTCGACTGATTGGATACTTTGATGCTAGGCTGCAATATCAAGGGAATTTCTCTATTGTATATCTTTTTTAAAACATCTAAATGGAACGTGACAATCACGACTTCACAAAAGTTTTTTGCATCGGAATGATGTATTTGCTTGCCAGATTTAACACAATTTAAAAGTAATGAGTAATTAGTAGGAACACCAATCTGTATGTCATCCATTTTATACTGAAACGCTCCTTCTCTTACAAACAATAAGCAAGCTTGCTCATTAACCGGAAATTCATATTTAAAGGGTGGCTTTAATACAATTCTTTGAATGAGCGATTTCCCAAACAAATCAAATTTTTTATAACTGTTTATCATATCGATACCATTTCTGCATATCTTATTCTACCACAAGCTTAAAGATGTTTCTTTGAACTACTTTAACCCAAAAGTTAAAGTTAATGTTTTTTATTACCCATTGTTTATCCTTTTCTTACCAAGGAATTTCGCCTCCCTCAGGATTGGTTTCTTCACAAAAGAATTTTCCTGTAACACCGTTATTGTCAATTAAGGCATATTTAATAATGCGTTTTCCGGCATCTTCCACAGTTTCTGTTCCGCGATGATGGTTGAAATCTGTCTTGGTGAAACCGGGGCTTATAGCGTTGATTTTGAAATTCGTGTCTTTCAGTTCATATGCCAAATTCACAGTGTACATATTGAGTGCCGATTTTGACGATAGGTAAACTACCCCTTTGTGATTGTAATATTTATAAGTTGGGTCGCTATGTAAAGTAATAGATCCTTGACTTGAACTTACCATGACAATTCTTGGTTCATCCGATTTTTTGAGTAAATCCAAGAATGCTTGTGTAACTCTAACAACACCATAAATATTGGTTTCGTACACTTCTTTAAAAATCTCAATACCTGTATTTTGCGATGTTTGAGGAATAAAGTTCCCGCTCTCGTCAATTTTTACTCCGTTAATTCCCGCGTTGTTGATTAGCACGTCCAAAACACTTGTCTTATTACCGATTTCCATACGTGCACTTTTTACAGAAGCATCATCGGTCACATCAATCTGAACGACTTCTACATTGTTGAGCCCTTCTGATTTTAGTTGTTTTACGGCTTCTTGTCCGTTTTCCAAATTTCGGCTTCCGAGATAAACGTAAAATCCTTTTTGTAATAATTGTCTTGCTGTTTCAAAGCCGATGCTTTTGTTCGCTCCTGTTATGAATGCTTTTTTCATTTTTTTGTTGATTTAAATTAATACTGCAAAGTTGCTTCAACTAAAAATGAAATCATTTACCATTTGGTAAAAAACGATTTTAACCGATGTTTTTTCTTATCCTGCTTAATGACTGTTGTGTAATTCCTAAATAGGAAGCAATATATGAAAGGGGGACCCGATTGACAAGTGTTGGAAATTTTTCTAAAAATGTCAGGTAACGTGTTGTGGCGTCTTCTGAAACCAACGAACTTCTTCGGTCTAATTTTTCCGCCATTCCTTTTTGAAATATTTTATGTGTAATTTTATCCCACCCGACAATTGTGTCAGATAGGTCGTCCCAATCTTTTTGGGGAAAAACGATTAATTTACAATCTGTAACAGCTTGAATGTATTCTGTCAATGGCTCGCCTTTGTACGGATTTGAAAACAAGTGGTTTTCGTCAATGAAATACTTTGTGATTTCATCTCCTTTTTTATTGTAATAATAGATGCGCAAAATACCTTTCAAAATAAAAACGACTTGGTTAAACGTGCTTCCCGCTTCTACAAAATAGTCGTCTTTGAGAAGTTCCGTTTCGGTTGCTTTGCTGGAAATTAGCCCGATTTGCTGTTTGTTCAAATTGCCAAACTGCAATATATACTCTATCAATTCTTGCATAGGTCTAAAGGTAGCAATCATTTATTTTAATTGATTTACCATTTGGTAAAAATGGCTTTTTTTAGTTGATATTATTTGAAACTTTTTCTAAGTTCCATCGGCAGTATGTGAAGCCTTTCCTAAAAACCGATATTCCCTATGGTTCTTATTTTAGACTGTATAGCCATCCAATATAGAGGTTTATAGGGATAAGAGCTTGGCATATAAATAAGTTAGTGTCAAGCTAAAAAAACTACGTTTGTTTATGGTTTAGAACCTCATAATGGGTGACAAATGGTTCAAATTCCAACAGGAATTTTTTGTCATCCTCATAATACCTGGCTTTTTCATAGTCTTCCCCGGCAAATTTTTTGATGGAATCATAACTGTCCCAATAAGACCAAGTATAAAAATGAGTTATAACATCCTCATCCCTTTTTAGAAGTTTAACGCCTTGGTTGCCTTCTACTTCGGCATAATCCTTTAAGCCGGTTTCCAATAAGTATCCGTGATATTTTTCGGATTTCTCTTTTAGCACTTTACCGTGCCACATTCTTGCAATCATAATTTTTGAGTTTTTGATTTATATATATTAACAATGAGTGTTCCTATGAATATGAGGGTCAAGGCAACTATTTTTTGATTGGTTACATCCTCCTTGAGGAACCACCAGCCAAGAAAGACGGCCACGGCCGGATTTATGTAGGTATAGGTTCCGACCACTATTGGCGGCAGTACTTTTAAAAGCCAGACATAAGCGGAGTAAGCCACTAAAGAACCTATAATTATCAGATAGGCCAATCCCAAAGCGGATTTTGTAAAGGATATATTTGTACTTGTCGGCATATCTTCTCCTATACATATACTTGTTGCAATTGCCAATACCCCCACAAATATCATTTGAATGGCCACTACCATAAGGATATTGTTTTTAAATGAAACATATTTGGAATAAAGCGAGCCAATCGAAAAACATAGTACGCCACCTATTGCCATGATCAATTCCCTGAATGTGCCATTATTGGAAGTTTTATCCCAAAAAAGGATCAATACGCCAAAAAAACCAATAATCAGTCCGGCAATGAGTTTAAAATTTGGCAAATAAAATTTCCAATTATTCCTATCCATAACAACAAGCCAAACAGGTAATGAAGCCCATATTATGGCAATAATTCCGGTGCTCAGAAATTGACTTACCCATATGACCGAACCCGAACCAAGGAACAATAGAAAGAATCCCGCTAGACAAATTTTTAATATATCCTTATCCGGAGGGATTTTGATTCGCTGCAATAGACACCAACCAAAGAATATCGAACCCGCCAGAAAGAAACGGATGCCAGCAAGCATAAAAGGCGGGAAATGCTCCAAGGCAACAGCGATTGCCAAATAAGTGGAGCCCCAACCCAAGTATAGAGCCAATAACGCAAGTATCACTTTAAAGTCCATTGTTCTTTGGAAATAAATTCTGAAACCTTATCTTTACCATTAAAGATTAATTAGATGGTAAAAATACAATTTTTTACTGTTAAAATGTATTTTAAGAGTAAAAATGAATAAAATTAATAATATGAGATTTGATGGGGGAAGGCTTTGTCTGGATTTTGTGAACACCATTCATGATAGATTTGATGTACCCCAGAGAGATTATTTGAATTCAATCGATGACTTGCTGGATTGGGCTGTCAAAGCAGAGATTATTAATGTAGAACAGCGTGAATCTTTAAAAGGAGAGAATCCCAAGGATATCGACTATGCCAATAGATTTTTGAACAGAGCGATTGATCTACGTGAACTCCTACATTCCATATTCCTGGCAATCTCCCTCAACAAAAGTGTGGATAGTGTAGATATTGAAATATTTAATAAAGTGGTTTCAAAATCTTTCTCAAAGTTGTGTATTGAGCAAGAGCAGAAGGTATTTATAACTAAATGGACAACCGGGGCAGGGGAATTGGAAAAAATTTTGTTGTCCATTACAAAAGATGCCTATGACCTTCTTCTGCTGAACTTGCCGGATAGGATTAAGGAATGTCCCAAATGTGGTTGGCTTTTTTTCGATAGTTCAAAAAACGGCAGGAGAAAATGGTGCAGTATGGCCACTTGTGGCAGTCAGCATAAGGCCAGTCAATGGTATCAGAGGAATAAACACTAATATACAAAATAAATCGGCGGAATATTAAAAGATAAAGTCGGTAAGCAACAAGGGCGGTCATTTCACAAAAGGTGTGAGAAATTAAACCAATGACAAAAAGGAGAAATAATCATAAATGACCAATAATTAGGGAAGGGGCAGTGTTTTTTAAGAGCTATTTTGTTGGGGTGGCAGGCTGCCAAAACCGACAATTATATTTCTTAAAATCAATGAGTTATCCTAGTTTTAAATAATCGGGTAACCGAATAGGTGACTCAAATGACACTGAACTTTCTTATTGTAATGCTTTATCACAAAAGCGGTGCAAATGTAATTAGGTTTTTTAATAAAACAATAGAAAGGGAGTACTTTTTAAACTAATTAGATTAACTATCTGTTATTCAATATATTTTATTTGAACATAAAAAACTTGACTTTAATTCTTCTTTAAGAATAATTTCATGCTTTTATTACATTATATACTTGCAAAACCATTCTTCTTAAACGAGAAAAATTAATCTTCTGTGTAAATTAATGCTGAACAATAGTATTTCCATATACTATCATTCCTTTTATAAAATTTAAGATCTAAACCTTTGGAAGATTCAACATAAAACAAAGATATGTCTTGTTCTCTATTCAATATAGGGACTGAGATTTTCAGAGTTGAATCATCCTTGATTTTAATTAGTTTAGCATTCTTTATTTTATTCTTGTCCCATTTTATTGATATATTCGGCTTTGATTTCATATCTTCAAGATCCCTATAACCCAAAAAGTCTTCAATTTGGGGCTTTATATATATTCTAGCTATAGAATCCTTATAATCAGTATTTAATTTGCCTAATGAGGCCATAGAATCTATTTTTTTTTTGCCAATTAAATAATCATTTTCATTCATATGATTTATTAATGGTTTAACTTTATCAAAATCATAATCATCATTTTTATATGACATAAAATAAATCTCTTTAACCTTATTGTCTTTAATGTAAGCATTTATGATATCATAAATATTTTTGGTTTCATTTTTGTCATTTTCATTAAAAACCTGAGAATTCTTGCAAGAGATTATTAAAAATGATATCGAAATTAAAATTACTTTTACTTTACTCATAATAATAAATAGTTAATTGCATCTTATTCCTTTGGCTTGACTGGTTGATTTATAAATAGCGTTTCCTTCAGCTCTATTCGCATTTAAAATAGCTGTTTTTTTGGATCCAGATAATTTATTATAAGCATCTGTTGAAAGCAATCCTCCAGACCAAGCCAAATTATTATAATATTCTTGAGATTGCTTATGGTTATCCCAAGCTGCCAACGAATACCCCAAGGCTTCAACATATTGTGACATAAATGTATGTTCTGCTATATTGCCATTCCCATACTTGCTATAATATGTATGCAACAATGATGCTGTATTACTAGTATAATTATTTTGTAATACATAACCTAAATAGGCATGTAAGGATTCATGAATAATAGTCCTGGCCAATGCAAGTTTGGTTGCATTCTTTATATAATCGTCATCTATTGTAATCGTCATTATAAATCCACCATTTCCATCCGACTCCCGCAATGTTTGAGCATTTTTAGCAGCTCCATTTGAATCAGTACCAGCTTCTTTTACTAGAAATTTAATCATATATTTATCCGAATTATCGAATATATCTAATATTATTTGCGATAAATGACTTGCTCCTTCACTACCAAGAATATCAGGGACTACGCTTACATGTTTGTCTTTTAGTTTCAATTGACCTATTATTCCATCAATACAGGGTGAAGCAGATGAGTCAACTATGACGTCTTTTGGATGGTTACTACCACTACTTCCACTTCCATGATTTAAGTTAGGATCATCCACATGATGGTGTACATAACTGCCTACCGTAGGTTCTGGATCATTAACAGGTACAGCTATCCATTTGGTCTTTGTGCCATCATATGTAGAGTAAGAATAATCCAACCTTCCACCTTCCCGTACATTGTAATGATCGGTATAAGTGCTTACGGAAACAGTAATATATGTCACGGTTGTTCCATCTTCGCAAAAAGGGTTGTAACCTCCGCAAACTTTTGGCGCCTTTGATTGTAAGGTTACCTTACCCTGCTTCTTATTTATAAATTCAGTCATTTTCAAACCATCTTCATAACTTTCAATCTTCTTTACATTGCCCTTTAAATCATAAAAATACAAAGTTCCAGTAAATGACGTAGTATTGGAAATAGATAGATTATTTGGCAATATGCTGTCTTTTACGGATAAAAATTCCAAGAGAGTGTAATTCCAGTTGGACAGACTGTCTTTTTCAGCCAGTAACTTATATAATTGGCCCCATTTTTGCTCATTGTCATATAGTGTACTTGATGATTTAAGGGATGTATTGTACAGGTATTTATCTTGTCCACTAGAACTGTCAACTTCAGCAATGTATTCATTCCAGTCAACAATAAGATTTTCTTTTACAAATTTGTCGCTGAACTCAAGCAATGAAAATGATGGATGTGACCCTTTTTGTGATAAATCTCCTATATCTTCTTTTTCACAACTAAAAAAGAAGAGGGATAAGGCAATACAGGTTGTAAAAGAAAAATTAATTTGTGAAAATAATCGTTTCATATCATAATAGTTTAGGTTATTATATCAATTAAAGTACATAATAGTTATATATATTACTCATAAAAGTATAAAAAAGGAGTAAATAATCCTTATTAAGGAGTGGAAAGGGAATAATACCCTTTTTTAAAACTTAATATGTCGATTTGGATATATTAAAACCAGATTAGCATAGAACCATAAAGCAATCACTCAATTACAGAGGTCACAACGTTTCTTCTTGAAGATACTCTTTGAATTATATTGGTGCTATTTATAAGCAAATTTTATTTAAGCAGGTTTTAAACTGGACTTTTTCTTTTTTGAAACTGTTTTCTTTGAATAAAACCAAATCAAATTTTAATTGTTCAATACCATAAGTTTTTAGTTTTTTAAAAGAAAAACCCATGTGGTTTTTAATAGATAAGGGCAATAGCATTGACTTTATAATGGTAGTGCAGTACTTATAAGGAAAAAATGTAAGGAATTATCAACAATCATAACAAAAGCCTATAGAAAGATATAATATAATAATGCTTTTGGCTATGGTATATCGTGCCGAATATCTTATTTTTGTAAACTATTTAGAAAGAACAGATTTATTATGATAAAAGTTTCTGAAACAGCGAAAAAGAAAATCGCGGAGCTTATGGCCGACGATGGCTTTAATGTGGCTCAGGACTTTATACGTGTAGGCGTTAAAAGTGGTGGGTGCAGTGGATTATCATATGACCTGAAATTTGATAAAAACAAGGCAGAGGAAGATAAAATGTTTGAAGACAATGAAGTAAAAATCATTGTAGACAAAAAAAGCTTTTTGTACCTAATCGGAACCACTTTAGAGTATTCCGGCGGGCTTAACGGTAAAGGTTTTGTCTTTAACAACCCAAATGCACAGAGAACCTGCGGATGCGGGGAGAGTTTTTCACTTTAGTTTGAAAGTTGAAGGTTAAAATTTTGTAAGGGTTTTATGGTAAAAAGCGAGAGCGTTAAATTCAACCATATATGCAATTACAAACAACCGTGGGTTTTCAGAGAATAAGGGACTAAAGCGACAAATTAGAAGAGTAAGGATTTCTATATCTTCTAACATTGCTGAGGGGTTTGAACGGGAAACAACAAAAGAGTTTATTCGTTTTCTATATATAGCGAAAGCATTTGCAGGAGAAGTATGGTATCAATTGTATTTAGCTTACGATTTGAAATATATTATTGAAGCAGAATTTGAAAAATTAAAATTGAAGGTGAATGAAATAGCAAAGTTAATAAGTGGGTTGATTAAGTATCTAACAATCCTAATTTAGAGAAATAGCTTTGCAACGTTATAAACTTTCAGCTTTATAACTAAAAATATGGCATACACAGAGGAAGAATTAAAAAAAGAGCTCGAAACGAAAGAATACGAGTATGGGTTTTATACCGATATAGAATCGGATACCCTGCCCGTGGGCTTAAATGAAGAGATTGTTCGGGCGATATCTAAAAAGAAGAACGAACCGGAATGGATGACCGATTGGCGCTTGGAGGCCTATCGTGCATGGACGGAAATGCAAGAACCCGAATGGGCGAACGTAAAATATAAAAAACCCGACTTTCAGTCGATTTCGTATTACTCGGCCCCAAAGAAGAAACCGCAATACGAAAGTTTGGACGATGTTGATCCAGAATTGTTGGATACGTTTAAAAAACTGGGGATTTCCATTGACGAGCAGAAAAAACTGGCGGGAGTGGCCGTTGATGTGGTGATGGACTCGGTTTCCGTGGCAACTACATTTAAAAAGACCTTGGCCGAGAAGGGCATTATTTTTTGCTCCATTTCAGAGGCTATTAAAGAGTATCCGGAGCTGGTAAAGAAATATATCGGCACAGTAGTTCCCAAAAAAGATAATTTTTATGCGGCCCTAAACTCAGCGGTGTTTTCAGATGGGTCATTTTGTTACATCCCAAAAGGCGTTCGTTGCCCAATGGAGCTTTCAACCTATTTCCGTATCAATCAAGCGGGAACGGGTCAATTTGAGCGTACATTGGTAGTTGCCGAAGAAGGAAGTTATGTAAGTTATCTGGAAGGATGCACAGCGCCCATGCGTGACGAAAACCAATTGCATGCTGCCGTGGTGGAACTTATCGCGCTTGACAATGCCGAGATAAAATATTCAACCGTGCAAAACTGGTTCCCGGGCGATAAAAACGGAAAAGGAGGTGTTTTTAACTTTGTAACCAAAAGAGGATTGTGCGAAAAAAACGCTAAAATTAGTTGGACACAAGTAGAAACGGGATCTGCCGTAACATGGAAATATCCTTCATGTGTATTGAAGGGCGATAATTCGGTAGGGGAGTTTTATTCAATTGCAGTAACCAATAATTTTCAGCAAGCCGACACCGGAACAAAAATGATCCATTTAGGGAAAAACACAAAAAGCACCATTATTTCCAAAGGTATTTCCGCAGGAAAATCGCAAAATAGTTACCGTGGTTTGGTACAAGTGCAGGGAAGGGCAGAAAACGCCCGTAATTTCTCGCAATGCGACTCTTTGTTAATGGGGAATGAATGCGGGGCACACACATTTCCGTATATAGAAACCAAAAATAAAACGGCGCAAATAGAGCATGAGGCCACCACCAGTAAAATCGGGGAAGACCAGATTTTTTACTGTAACCAACGTGGTATCGATACCGAAAAGGCCATTGCGTTAATTGTAAACGGATTTAGTAAAGAAGTATTAAATAAGCTTCCTATGGAATTTGCCGTAGAAGCACAAAAATTACTGGAAATTTCATTAGAAGGTTCCGTAGGATAAATTTAAGTTGATGATTATGTGGTTATCAAGTTGCCCAAAGCAATACCATAGCAACATAGCAGAAACAACAACATACAATATAACAGAAGAAACAAATGTTAAAGATTGAAAATTTACACGCTAGCGTAGAAGATAAAGAAATTTTGAGAGGGATTAACCTGGAAGTAAAACCGGGGGAGGTACACGCTATCATGGGGCCCAATGGCTCCGGTAAAAGTACATTGTCGTCGGTGATAGCCGGGAATGAAGATTTTGAGATTACCAAAGGAAGTATTAAATTTTTGGGAGAAGATATTGATGCGCTTGCTCCTGAAGAAAGAGCGCATAAGGGCATCTTCTTGTCGTTTCAATATCCGGTTGAGATTCCGGGGGTGTCGGTAACCAATTTCATGAAAACGGCCATAAACGAAAGTCGCAGGGCCCAAGGATTGGAAGATATGCCGGCCAATGAAATGTTGAGGAAAATACGTGAGAAATCAGAATTATTGGAAATCGACCGAAAATTTCTTTCCCGTTCGTTAAACCAAGGTTTTTCGGGAGGCGAGAAAAAGCGTAACGAGATTTTCCAAATGGCCATGTTGGAGCCAAAATTGGCTATTCTGGACGAAACCGACTCCGGTTTGGACATAGATGCGCTCCGCATTGTTTCAAACGGCGTAAACCGATTAAAAAGTAAAGACAATGCCGTAGTTGTAATTACGCACTATCAGCGCTTATTAGAATATATCGTGCCCGATTTTGTGCACGTATTGTTAAACGGAAGAATAGTAAAATCCGGAGGAAAAGAGCTCGCTTTAGAACTTGAAGAAAAAGGATACGACTGGATTAAGCAGGAAGTAGCCGTTTAGGTTTCGGGAACACATAGATATAGTATTATTTTAATATGTGTCACCCTGAGCTTGTCGAAGGGTTTTCCTCAGGCACATTTCAAAATAAAGTGCTTCGACAAGCTCAGCATGACAAGAAAAATTAAATTATAGAACTGAGGTTTTTTAGAGGATTTAGCATTTATCTAACTCCCAGAACTCAGAAACGAAAATTTAGAATGGAATTAAAAGATAAATTAATATCATCGTTTATGGCTTTTGAAAACCGTGTGGACATTGATCACTCGGTACACGATATCCGTACGGAAGCTATAAAAATCTTTGAAGAAAAGGGGTTTCCTACTAAGAAAGATGAAGCGTGGAAATATACATCGTTAAACGCATTGTTAAAAAACGATTACAGTGTGTTTCCAAAGGAAGAATCTGCTTTGGAATTTAAGGACATAAAAAAGTATTTTGTACACGATATAGATAGCTACAGAATTGTTTTTATCGATGGTATTTACAGTTCGCATTTGTCGCAAACCTCACACGAAGGCTTGGATGTATGCATTATGAGTTCGGCATTGACAAAGCCAAAATATCAATTGGTTATTGAAAATTACTTCAATAAAATAGCTAAAAAAGACGATAGCCTTACTTCGTTGAATACGGCTTTTTCAAGGGAAGGCGCTTTTATAAATATCCCAAAAGGAAAGGTGGTGGACAAACCGATTCAAATTTTGCATTTTGCCACTGGAAAAGAATCGTCGCTAATGCTGCAACCCAGAAACTTGGTAGTCGTGGGTGAAAATGCGCATGTGCAGATTATAGAAAGGCATCAAAGTTTAACCGACAATCCGGTGCTTACCAATGCCGTTACCGAAATTTATACCCACAAGCGAGGCATCGTTGATTACTACAAAATTCAAAACGATAACCAAGACGCTTCGTTGATTGACAATACGTATATTTCGCAACAACAAAACAGTCATGCATCAGTGCATACGTTTTCTTTCGGGGGGAAATTAACGCGTAACAATTTACAGTTTTTCCACAAAGGGGAATATATCAATTCCACCTTAAAGGGAATTACCATTACCGAAGACAAACAGCATGTAGACCATAGTACCTTGGTGCATCATGCAACGCCAAATTGCGAGAGCCATCAAGATTATAAAGGTATTTATGCCGATAGAAGTACCGGCGTTTTCAACGGGCGTATTATTGTTGAAAAAGAAGCCCAAAAAACCAATGGGTTTCAGCAGAATAACAATATTTTAATTGATGACAAGGCCACTGTAAACGCAAAGCCTCAATTAGAAATTTTTGCCGATGATGTAAAATGTTCGCACGGATGTACCATTGGGCAATTGGACGACGAAGCACTGTTTTACCTGCAAACCCGTGGAATCCCTAAAAAGGAAGCACGCGCTTTGTTGATGTATGCTTTTGCCAATAACGTTTTGGAAAGTGTGAAAATACCCGAGGTTAAAATCAGGATTAACAAGTTGATTGCCATGAAGCTTGGCGTTAACATTGGTTTCGACTTATAAAATAAAACTGTTATA